>NZ_WQGH01000015.1:0-67818 GCF_013034585.1 Ruegeria sp. HKCCA5426 | reverse complement strand
CTCTGTTCAGCTCATCACTTTCTGCGTCAGCAACACGTTGTTTTTCAACAGAATCGGCTTGGAACGGACATTCGCTGCACTCGGCTTGAATGACTGCTATGCGGACAAAGCGGTCTGTGGTTCTCCAATCAAATCGGCCGACCTTGGGTTTACAGTGCACAGTTGTGGAGAGTGAGAACGACTACTTGTCTTCACTTCCGGAAGCATAGTGTCTCAATTGGCACCCTTATTGCATGCTAAGCAGGACGTTATGGCTCACGGGCGTCCAGATACTCTTGGGTTAAGCCCTTTTGAGTGTCAGATGGTATCGTCCCAAAATTAGGTTGTTGGTTGTTCAGGTGCGTCACCCAGAGCCAGCAGCAAAAGAATAGCCAAAAGGGGTGATCCAACCAGACCGATCAGGAACCAGATCAAACCAGACCGGTTGCGCCGCCCTGCCATCGTGATCGGCAGGATATAAAGCCAGATCACGACAACCAGCAAGATGAGCATAAAAATCAACTGGATAACTGGTGCGTCCATGAAATTTTGCCTTTCGTATCTTGACGCCATTTTTAAAACGGCTGATCCGGTAAGATAGACAATGGCCCGAAAGCGTTTTCGGGTATTAATTTAGCTCGACATGGGTCCCGGACGTCCCAACCCTCTCCCTTTGGGTTCCTTGGCTATCAGACAGTGCCGTCCAAATGGTTGGTGCTTTCCAGGTCACAAGGTAGCAAGGTCGGCAAAACGGATAAAGTGGGTGTTTAAGGAAACTTTTAAAGCGCCTTTTCAATGAACTTTGAAAAAAGCTCACCCTGCGAGTTGATCCTAAGTTTCGCGTAAATGTTGCGTCTGTGGATGCGGACTGTGCCTGGAGAGATGCCGAGAATTGTGCCAACAGCTTCTGCCGAATGGCCCTTCAATGTGAACTCAACGACTTCTCGTTCTCGTGGCGTCAGAACGCCATCGCCAAATGCCTGGAATGCTAGATCGACGCGACGACTAACGCCATTCGCGGCGGCGCCGCGGGCCATCGTTGGAAAGTCACTCCAATGTTTGCAACAGGCTGCCCGAACGAGCGGCCATAGAGCGTGCAAATGACGAATTTCCTTGGCGGAAAAAGGCTTCTCTGCTCGCATGAGCGAGACCACAACCATCCCAGTGCTCGGGATATCGATAAAGTAGCCAATCTCCTCCGCTAACCCAGTCCTTTTGTAATAGCTGCGATAGTATTCGCCCTGATAGAACCTGTCCGGTGCGATTTCGCGCATGCGGTACAGACCCGGTGTAATTGGTTTTGTCGCGGCCAAAAAAAATGGATCAAGTACGTAGGGCCCGGCTTGGTAATCCTCAACAAAAATACGCCGTTTGCTTTTAGGGAAATCGTCGTGAAGGTCTATTGGTGCTTCGGTTCCGACATGGCCAAACACCACCGTAAAATCGAATGGTGCGACCTGCCGTAAGCCATCTGCCAAAGCACATGGAAATTCTGGGGTTCCGATCTTCTCCACGACCCTGCCGGCCTCTTCCATCCAATCGTACACACGCCGCTCCAGATTTTCGAAAAGCACCTCTATACCCCAATTGTGGTATATACAGTTATTCCGAGTTATTGTTACTTTTTCCTTGTTTGAGTGGTATGCTAACAAATGCCAAAAAATCAAGCAAAAGGAAAACGGCAGTATATGAGCTTTGACATGAGCGTCACCATGCAGACGATTGCGGAACTCCGAGGAGTGACCAAGACCTTCGGGAATGTGGTCGCCGCCAAAGACCTGAATCTTTCCATTGGGAAAGGAGAGTTCCTGTCGTTCTTAGGCCCATCTGGTTGCGGCAAAACCACTGCGCTTAGAATGTTGGCAGGTTTCGAGAAGCCAACCGAAGGTCAGGTTTTGCTCGATGGAGAAGTCGTCAACGACTTGGATGCGCACCATCGCCCAGTCAACATGGTGTTTCAGCACTATGCTCTTTTTCCTCACCTAAGCGTGTTCGACAACATTGCGTACGGCCTCCGCCAACAACGACCACGCGTAGACAAACAAACAATCACGACAAAGGTTGAGCAAGCGCTGGAAACTGTCCGTCTTGGTGGGTTTGGCCCACGTCGCATCTGGGAGATGTCTGGTGGTCAGCAGCAACGCGTCGCTTTGGCGCGTGCGATCGTAAACGAGCCCAAGCTTTTGCTGCTTGATGAACCAATGGCTGCTCTGGATCGAAAGCTTCGAAAAGAAATGCAGTTTGAACTGCAGAACCTGCAACGACAACTGGGAATAACTTTTGTCCTCGTCACGCACGACCAAGAAGAAGCGCTTTCAATGTCCGACCGAATTTGTGTGATGGAAGGCGGCAGTATTGTGCAGGTTGGCAGCCCACGCGAACTCTATGACATGCCCCGCAGCCGCTACGTGGCTGGATTTGTAGGCACCTCAAATTTCTTTGATGCAACTGTGACTGACTCAGCAGCCGACCAAATCACCGTGCGTTTAGCGAGTGGCCAAAGGGTGCACGGAACTCCGGAGATTCCAATAGATGCAGGGCAGGAAGTGTGCGTTAGTATCCGCCCAGAACAGATCACGCTGACCCGCGCGCTACCCGCAGCTGAAATCGCTCTGCCAGTTACCATTCAAAATCGGATCTTCCTTGGGGAGCACACAGAATACCTTGCGCGCAACGAAGCACTGGGTGATTTCCACGTACTTGTGCCAAGGCAAGCGGAATTGAACGAGGGGACGTTCAATGCAGGAGAGCAAGCCTTTGTTTCATGGGGCGAAGGCGCACTGCTGATCCTGGAAAAATAACAAATCCCGCAATCCAACAACAGAGAGGTTCACAATGACCAAGGATAATGGGACTATTTCCAAGCAAAAGTTCATGGAAGAGCTTCGCCGGTACCAAAAGGGTTCGGTTACACGGCGACATTTCTTAGGCGTGACAGGTCTTGGGATGGCAACGGCCGTTCTGGGCACGGCCATGCCTGGGTTGCGTCCACGCCCGGCATTTGCTGCCGGTGACATTGGCGACCGAGTGATCCTCGCCACGTGGCCGAACTATCATGACGAGATGAACTTCGAAGCCTTCACGGAAGCCACTGGCGCCCATGTTCAGGTCAATGTTTTTGGCTCGAACGAAGAGATGTTGGCAAAACTACAGGCTGGAGGGTCTGGCTGGGACGTTTTCGTTCCAACTAACTACACGATCACTACGTATGTGGGTGAAGATCTGATCATCCCGCTCGATACGTCCAAACTGCCAAACTACGACGCAGGTTCATTCGAACAGCGCTTTTCGGATGCCGGTTCTGTCGATGGCCAGCTTTACGCGGTGCCAAAAAACTGGGGCACAACTGGCTTTGCAGTGAATACCAGCAAGCTTGACGGCGCTCCGACTCCGACCACATGGAAAGAGTTCTGGGACCTGACTATGGCGGGTTACTCAGGCCGGACAATGGTGCATGATTACCAACTCACCACCATCGGTAATGCCCTGAAATACTTCGGCTACTCCTTCAACTCGGTCGATGAGAAGGAACTGGCGGATGCCGAGAAATTGTTGCTGGATGCCAAACCACATCTGTTTGCAATCTCGTCGGATTATCAGCCACCGATGCGTAACGGTGACGCCTGGATGACGATGTGCTGGACAGGTGACGGTAAGCAGATGAATGTCGACATGCCTGAAATCGCCTACGTTCTGGGAACTGAGGGCGGTGAACTCTGGTCCGACTACTACGCTATTCCTAAGGGTGCACCCCATATGGATGCCGCTTATGCCTTGATCGACTTCCTGCTGAACCCGGAAGTTAATGCGAAGGAAGTCCTCGCTCATGGCTATCCATCGGCTGATGCTCGCACCAATGCGTTGCTGCCGAAGGAACTGCTGGAAGATCCGATCCTTTATCCGGCAGCTGACCTTCTGAATGCGCTCGAGTTCGGCGCAGCGGCTACGCTGACCGATCCAAACCGTGCCGAGTTGCTCGCCCGCTTCAAGTCGGCCTAAGCGGCAAGGCCGCCAATATCGGAAAAGACGAGGACAATATGACCGAACGAGGCAGAAAAGCACTGTTGCTGGCTCCAGCAGGAATATGGCTTTTGGTAATGCTTGCCCTTCCTCTGCTGGTCGTCTTCGTCTTTTCCTTTGGCGAACGGGGTGCCGCCGGAGGCTACGTACCAGCGTTTACGTTGGAACAATATGCCAACCTTCCTGCGCGATGGACGGCGTTTAAGAACACTTTGATCCTTGCACCTCTGGGAACCATCGCTGCGTTGGTAATTGCCTACCCGCTCACCTACTTTCTTGCGGTGCGTTGTTCACCAAAGTGGAGAACTTCACTGTTGATTCTGGTGATCGTGCCGTTCTGGACATCGATCCTGATCCGGTCATACGCTTGGATTTTCATCCTTGGGGGGCGTGGCTTGCCCGCTTTACTGGAGACGATCGGCATCGACGATGTGCGCCTGATAAATACGCCATTCGCTGTACTTGTGGGAATTGTCTATGGTTATCTACCTCTGATGGTTTTCCCGATTTTTGTAAGCTTGGACAAACTGGATAAACGCCTTCTGGAAGCATCGGCTGATCTCGGCTCTACCCCATGGCGTACGTTCCGTCAGGTGACACTTCCTTTGTCGGTACCTGGTATCGCAACTGGCTGCATGCTGGTCTTCATCTTGCTGATGGGCGAGTTTCTGATCCCAGCGATCTTGGGCGGTGGAAAGGTCTTTTTCGTCGGAAATGCGCTGGTGGACCTGTTCCTGCAGTCTCGGAACTGGGCGTACGGATCGGCGGTCGCAATGACTCTGGTTGTCGTGATGCTTGTCACTGTCTCAATTTACATGAAATTCATCTCGCGCCTGGGTGGCCAGCGCGAAGATGTCTCGCTGATGTGAGGGTCCGATGCGCTTATACGCGATTTGCGTCTACCTTTTTCTCTATATTCCAATCGGCATCATCGCGCTTTTCAGCTTTAATGCCGGACGACACGCAAGCCAGTTCATGGGGTTCTCGACCCAATGGTATGGTAAAGCGCTTAACAACCCATTTGTTATGGACGCGCTCGAGACCAGTCTGCTTGCGGCATTCATAACTGCTTGCCTCGCATCCACTCTCGGAACCATGGCGGCCATCGCTTTACAAGGGGTTACGGGATGGCTCCGAACTTTGTTTGATGCGATGATTTATATTGCGATAATGATACCTGGTATCGTCATCGGCATCGCGACACTCATTGCCCTCGTCACCGTATTCGGTTGGCTAAACCCGCTTCTTGCAAGCCTATGGCCCGATGGAGCAAATCCCCCGCAACTTTCCATGGGGATGCCCACGCTTGTCGCCGCACACACCATGTTCACAATGGCGCTGGTCATAATCATCGTACGTGCAAGGCTATCGGGTATGGACCGCGCGCTCATGGAAGCTTCGGCTGACCTCTTTGCGACGCCCTGGGGCACCTTTCGACAGGTGACCCTGCCGTTGATAGCACCGGCAATTTTGGCTGGCTTCCTGCTTAGCTTCACTTTCTCATTTGATGATTTCATCATCGCGTTCTTCGTAGCTGGCTCAGAAACAACCCTGCCAATCTACATATTCTCATCCATCCGGCGCGGCGTAACGCCCGAGATCAATGCCATCGGCACTATGGTTATGGGCGCGTCGCTCTTGTTGCTCGTTGCAGCGCAGCTGCTTTTGCGCCGAGGCGCCTCAAAATCGAATAATTAATAAAGGAGCCAAATGACATGCGGCTTGCAGGTAAGGTCGCGCTCGTGACGGGCGCGGGATCAGGAATTGGTCGGGCGGGTTCAATGGCAATGGCACAAGAGGGTGCGCATGTTGTGGTAACCGATCGCGATGCAACACTTGCTGAAGCCACTGTGGCCGCGATCGTTGCACAGGGAAATCAAGCATCTGCCATACAGCTTGATGTGACCGACGACGATGCCCTTACCAGAACCATAGACGAAGCAGTTAAAAACTTCGGTTGTCTTGACGTGTTGCACTCTCACGCTGGGTTGCAGATCGAAGGAACGCTGGAAGAAGTGGAACCAGATGGAATGGATGCTTCTTGGGCATTGAATGTCCGCGCTCACTTCATTGCCGCGCGTGCAGCCGTCCCCCATATGAAATCACAAGGTGGAGGCAGCGTGATCGTCACGGCCTCCAATTCTGGGGTTCAATATGACCGGGGTATGATCGCCTATGCGACTACAAAGCACGCTGCTGTTGCGATGGTCCGGCAGATGGCAGCCGACTACGCTGTCCATGCAATCCGTTTCAATGCCCTATGTCCAGGGTTTGTAGACACCCCTTTCAATGCAGGCTTCGAAAAGCAGATGGGTGGCCGGGCCAAACTGGAAAGCTACATCGAGCAGGCGATCCCCATGAGTCGATGGGCGACAGTTGAAGAGATTGGCCATGGGATCGTCTATTTAGCTTCAGATGAATCCGCTTTTATGACGGGGCAAGCCCTGGTTATCGATGGCGGTGAATGCATTTAGTGATGGTTTAGACCGCTCAAGAGAATGTCTATCGCCGCAATTCATTTTGGCGAGCACACTTCAGTCCGCTTTGGGCTCGGTGCGGTCATTCGATGCGGATCATACAAAAGCCCGCTTAGATCTAACGTAGATTTGCAGCACATTTTTTGTGGGACGGTATCTAAACGCACTTTGTAACCAGTTGCCACCATACCCCCATCAGCGGGTAGCGACCGCTGCGCCTCCGCTGCAAACGCTACTGCATTTTCTGAATTACAGGGTTTAATTTGGGGCAAAACACACTTGCAGCGTTGCAGGACCTTATCGACTGTGTGAGTGTCAAGCTACTGGCAACGCAAGACATCTTTCAAAAGGATGGTGGCGGCGGCAGTGGAATACAACACCTTGATGTACGAGCGGGTTGGGATAGATCGCTTCGTTTGCAGCAAAGATGTCGGGAGTTCGAGTCTCTCATCACCCACCAGTCTCCCAATGAACAACGGTACCCAGCGTCTTTGCGCCAACGCATTGCAACCGATTGCAAGTCCGATGCAATAGTGCATAGTGCTTTCACCATGAATTCACGAGTTAGCCTTACCCTGAACCGAGGGTGCCAATCATGGCTGTGACCCTAAAGGACGTGGCCGCATTGGCCGGTGTTTCGCGGTCCGCCGTTTCCAGAACATTCACTGAAGGTGCGTCCGTTTCCGCCAAGACACGCAGCAAGGTTGAAAAGGCCGCGAAAGAGCTGGGGTACAGCCCAAATGCGCTGGCCTCCTCGCTCACGACTGGGCGCACTAAACTGATCGGCTTGATTTCCAATAACTTTCACAACCCGATCTTCCTTGAAGTGTTCGACCAGTTCACGCGTGCTTTGCAGGAACGAGGTCTGCGCCCCCTCATCGTGAATTTGACCGATGAAACGGAACCGGCCAATTCGGTCCGGATGCTGCGGCAATATTCGGTCGATGCCGCGATCGTTGCTTCGTCCACTTTGCCTCCCAGTTTTGCCAAGGCCTTTCACGACGCCGGAGTTCCCGTCGTCCACACATTTGGGCGCTCGGCGACCTCACCCGAGGTGCATGTGGTTGGGATCGACAACGTCGAATGCGGTCGTATGGCTGCCCGCGAACTGCGCGCGCGCGGCTACAAGCGGATCGGATATCTGGGCGGACCCAAAGATGCGACCTCGGCGATGGACCGATTTCGCGGCTTCATGGAAGAGGTCGAGAGACACCCTGTTCTGGAAGTATCTCACTCGTTCGCAGGCGCATATTCATTTGAGGCCGGACGTGAGGAGATGCTGAGGCTGTTGAAGGATGATCCGGCAGAAGGGTACTTCTGCGGTGATGACATTCTGTCCATCGGCGCCCTGTCCGCATTGTCGGATCATGGCCTGAAGCCCGGCAAGGACGTCGGAATAATCGGCTTGAACGACATGGAGATGTCCCGATGGGAAAGCGTGAACCTGACGACGATTCACCAGCCGATCAAACAAATCATCACATCGTCGGTCGATCTGGTCGAAGAGATGCTGAAAGACCCACAGCGCTATCCCGAGGCGCGGATTTTTCCCTGTCGTTTGATCGAGCGGGGCACTCTGCGGCCCCGCCTCTGATCAACGGAATATCGGCGGGCGGGCGTCCGTCCAGGCTCCGTCTGCCTTGGACGAGGCGACCGCGGCATGGACCGCCGCAATGGAACGAACCCCATCGGACGGCGTGGGCAGACTGTCCCGGACCTTTCCCACAATCGCGTCGGCCAAATCGCAATAGATATTTGCAACCGCCAGAGGGAACCCTTCAGGATGCGCGATAGCGACCCGGGACAGGCGCTGCGCTTCGTCATGCAACCCGCCTTCGCCTTTTTCGATGATCTGCGTTCGGCCACCCACCGGGGTATAGATCAACTGATTGGGCTGCTCGGACGCCCAGCGAAGGCCGCCGATTTCACCAAACACCTGAATGTCAAAGCCATGCTGGCGGCCGATAGCCACTGACGAAGTCCACAACCGTCCAACCGCGCCGCCTTCGGTGCGGAAGTTGACCATCGCGTCATCTTCCAGTTCGCGGCTTGAGATTGTCGATGCCATGTCGGCGGACAGGCTTTTGACTTCGTCATCACTGATAAAGCTCGCCATGTGCAGCGCGTGAATACCGCAATCGGCGAACTGTCCCGACACGCCCGCCATGGCGGGATCGTAGCGCCAACGGACACGAGGATTATCCGCATCGGTGGCGTCGCCGTGATGGCCGTGGCTGAAATTGGTCACGACCAGTCGGACTTTACCGATATCCCCTGCTCGCACCATTGCTCGGGCCTGTCGGACCATCGGATAAGCGGAATAGCAGTAGTTCACCGCGCAAATCTTGCCTGAGGTTTCTGCCACGCGAACGATCTCTTCCCCCTCTTCTACCGTCATGGTCATGGGTTTTTCGCACAGGACGTTGAACCCGGCTTCAAGAAACGCCTTTGTGATTTCGAAATGGGTCGAATTCGGCGTGGCGATCGTCACCAGATCAATTCGGTCCGCCCGGTCCTTTTCACCCAACAGCATTTCTTGCCAGTCGCCATAGGCACGATCCGCAGCGACGCCTAGCCTTTGGGCGTATTCACGACCGGCATCGGGCCGATGATCCAGCGCGCCAGCGGTGAATTCGAACATCCCGTCGGCCAGTGCGCCCAAACGGTGCGCAGGTCCGATCTGGCTGCCTTCGCCACCACCAATCATTCCCCATTTCAGCTTTGCCATGGTTCTTGTCTCTCTTTGGTGCTTTCGTTGTATTCAGCGCTCAGAAGTCGCCGATTTGTTTCCATTGCCGCTGCTCGGATGATGCCAAAGCCGCGGCCAGAACGCGGTTGACCTCATGCCCGTCGCGGAACGTTGGCCAAATAGCTTTTCCGGTATGAATTGCCTCGAGGAAATCCTTGGCCTCGATGATGATCTGGTCCTGATACCCGGTTCCATGTCCGGGGCCTTGACAGAACGGCTCATAGTCCGGATGGGCGGGGCCTGTCAGGATCTTGGTAAAGCCTCTTTCCGCCTCAGGCCCTTCTCGACGATAGAGCCACAGGGCATTCTGATCCTCCTGATCGAACCGGATAGCTCCTTTTGTACCTGATATTTCATAGGCATAGCCCATCTTGCGGCCCGTAGAAATCCGACTGACGTAAATATTCCCCATCGCACCATTTGCGAAACGACACATGATCTGAGCGTGGTCATCATTTGTCACAGGACCGCCAGGACGCTCGTGGTGAACGGTTTCGACCTCGGCCATAACCTCGATAATCGGCCCGATCAGGGCCATAGCGCCGTTGACCATATGCGGGGCCAAATCGCCGATTGTTCCGTTGGCCATTCCGGTCGTGCGCCACGTCGCCGGAGCCTCGGGATCGGCATAAAAATCCTCGGTATGCTCGCCGCGGAACCAGGTGATGTCCCCCAGTTCTCCCTGCGCAATCAACTGGCGCGCGAACTGAGTTGCCGGGGTCCGGACATAGTTGAACCCGACCATGTTAGTGACACCTGCTGCCTCAGCCGCTACGACCATGGCTTGACCATCTTCCAGCGACGAGCCGAGTGGTTTTTCACACAGAACCGGCTTGCCCAATGCGAACGCCGCCTCGGCAATCTGACGATGCGTCGTTTGCGGCGAGGCAATCACGACGGCCTCGACCGCCGGGTCATTGACCAGCGTGCGCCAATCCTCGGTCGACCGTCGGAAACCATAGGCTGTACGATACCGCTCGGCGCTTTCCGGGCTGGACGCGCAAATCATCTCAAGACGCGGTCGAAGCGCAGTGTTGAACACTGCGCCGACGGCAGACATCGCGACCGAATGAGCCTTGCCCATATAGCCGCCACCAACGATTCCAATTCCGATTTCAGGCATCCGTCACGGCTCCGAACAATGTATTTGCAACCGGTTGCAAAATCAGTATCGTGTGAATCGATTCAACGCAAGGACCAACGATCCTCGCCAGCCCCTTTTTGCCGGAGGTAACGACGTGAACGCTTTGATAGACGGTATCAAAGGAAACCGGTTTGCGGTCTTTGGCCGTGCTGGCATGGACCTTTATGCCGATCCTGTTGGCGTCAAAAGCGAAGACGCGAACACGTTTCACGCGGATCTGGGCGGGTCATCGGCGAACATCTGTGCCGGGCTGGTCAAACTGGGCAGCCAGGCGTCGCTGATCACTTCTGTCTCAGATGATGCCGTGGGCCGGTTCTGTTTGAACAAGCTGGCGCATTACGGCGTCGATACGTCCTACATCCGGGTCGTAGGTGGCGAATACCGCATGTCGCTGGCCGTCTACGAAAGCCGGATCGAGAATTTTCAGAATGTCATCTACCGAAACGGTGCCGTCGACTTTCAGGTGACCGAAGATGATATGGATGAGGTCGACTACGGTAAGTTCTCGGCGGTGATCTCTGCCGGAACGGTGTTCGCCTCGGAACCTTCGCGCAGCGCCACGTTTCGCGCGTTCGACAATGCTCGCAAGGCAGATTTGCCGGTCATTTTCGACATTGACTACCGCCCGTATAGCTGGCCATCCCCGGAGGTCGCCGCTGAGGTTCTATCGCGCGCAGGTGAAGCCAGCGACCTGATCGTCGGTAATGACGAAGAGTTCGGGTTCATGGCCGGAGGCATCGACAAGGGCTTGGACAAGGCAAAGGAACTGGCCGCAAAACCGGGCCGGATCGTCATTTACAAGATGGGCGAAAAAGGCGCAGTCACATTTGCTGACGGGCAAGAAATCGAAACTGGCATCTATCCGGTTACGGCCGTGAAACCCAATGGCGCAGGTGACAGCTTTATGGCTGGCCTGTTGGCCTCAATTGCAGCAGGCAGCGAGCTGAAAGAAGCCGTTATGCGCGGCTCGGCCTGTGCATCAATCGTCGTATCAAAACCCGGGTGTGCCCCGGCTATGCCAACATCGCCGGAACTGGACGCGTTTCTCGCCTCTCACCCCGGCCTTACGACATAGGAGACTTCCATGCATATCGCGCCCTATGACAATCAGAACAAACCCATCGTTGACGCCGATGACCCTACTGTACCGCTGAATTACTTTAACATCGTCAAACTGAGAAACGGCGAGGCGTTCGAGTATCAGGTGCCGGGCTATGAGACCTGCATCGTTCCAGCCACCGGCAGTGTCGACGTTGACGTTGAGGGCGTACAATTCGCCAAGCTGGGCAACCGGGGCGAAGACGTTTGGGACGGTGAGCCGGAAGGCGTTTACGTTCCTGTCGGCGCCAAGGTCCAACTGGTCTGCGTGTCGGACGAGACGGAAGTGTTCGTTGCAGGAGCCAAATACGACAAGGTGCTGGACCCTTTCGACGTGCGCGAACATGACTTGGTTCAATACGGCAGCGACGACACTAAAACTCATCGCAAGATCAAGCACATCCTCGGCCAGAAACAGCACGACAAGGTTGGTCGTCTACTGGTCAGTGAACTCTTCACCGTTGGCCAAGGCGGCTGGTCCGGCTTCCCCAGCCATAAGCACGACACCAATCGTCTGCCGGACGAGACCCGGCACGACGAGACATACAACTTCCGCTTCAAACCCAACTGGGGCTCGGGCCTGCAAATGTTGCAACGCGAGGACAACGAGCCGGGTGACGCCTATCACATCGTCGACGGCTCAACGATCTGCATCGACAAGGGCTACCACCCCTGCTGCGTGCTGCCCGGGTACGAGATGTATTATTTCACCATTCTCGGCGGTCTGACACAGCGTTCTCTGGTCCAGTTTTTTCAACCCACCCATGCCTATCAGATCGAAACGATCCCGGGCATCAAAGACATGATTGCCAAGTTCAAATGACACTGGCCACCCTGAAAGACGTTCTGATCCCGGCGTATGAACAAGGTTATGCTGTGGGTGGCCTTGTCACCCTTGGGTGGGAAGACATGCGCGCCTATGTGGCCGCAGCTGAAGCTGAAAACGCACCGGTGATCCTGCAGGCGGGCCCAAGCTGCCGCGAGCATACTCCGCTGCCCATTCTGGGTAAGATGTTCCGCCACCTGGCCGAGAACGCCTCGGTCCCGGTCGTGGCACATCTGGATCATGGTTACACGTTCGAGGAGTGCAAGATCGCGTTGGACAGCGGGTTCACCTCGCTGATGTTCGACGGCTCGCGCAAGCCCCTGCAACAGAATATCGACGAAACCGCCGCAATAGCCGAGATGGCGCATGCGGCCGGTATATCTTGTGAGGGCGAGATCGGGTTCGTGGGCTATTCCGGTGGCGAAGGGTCGAACGGCACAGACCCGGTCGAGGCCGCAAATTTCGCCCGCGAAAGTGGTGTGGACGCGATGGCAATCTCGGTCGGCAACGTCCACCTGCAGCAAAACAAAGAGGGCGGGTTGGACGAAGAGCGCATTGCGGAAATCGACGCCGCGACCGAGGTGCCTTTGGTCATTCACGGCGGCTCAGGCGTGCCGGTCGAACAGCGCAGCCGGTTGGCGCGAGAAACGTCGATCTGCAAGTTCAACATCGGAACAGAGCTACGTATGGCATTCGGCCACGCCTTGCGCGAGGCGATTAATCGCGACCCGGAACGGTTCGATCGCGTGACGATTCTGAAAGAAACCCATGACCCGGTCGAGGCCGCAGCGAGAATGGTGATCCGCGCCTTCGGAGCCCCGCCGCAAAGGTAAAGCCCGGGGCGGGGTTGGTACAGATTATCCGTCCCGCTTCATGATCCATTCGACCTCAGGGGCCGGGACGAACCGCCATTTCCGCAGCGGTCCCGCCATGACGTTCAGATAGTACATCTCGAACCCATAAGGCGCGCCGCAGGGATGATGGCCGCGCGGGACGGTCACAACATCCCCGTCCGAAACGGCCATGGTTTCATCCAACTGACCGTCATCGGTATAGACCCGCTGAATGCCAAAACCGTTGGCCGGATTCAGTCGGTGGTAATAGGTCTCTTCCAGATAGGTGATACGTGGATAGTCGTCCTCGTCATGGCGGTGGCTGGGGTAAGACGACCAGTGGCCGTTGGGTGTGAAAACTTCGGTCACCAGCAGACTGTCGGCGTAATCCTCGGTCTCCATCGCGATGTTGTTGATATAGCGCGTATTCACGCCCTTTCCCCGTTCCGTCAGGGTGATACCGTCCGGCCCGATCCGGCGCGCTTCGTGACCACCTTTGCCTGGCGCGGAACACGCAGCGATTACGCAATCGGTTTCAGCCACAGCCGCCCAATCAGTACCATTCGGAAGGTACAGGCTATGCGGCGGCGTCTTCTCGAACACGTTCATCCGATCGCCCAGTACACCCCAATCCTGCCCTGCCCCAGTAATGCTGGCCTTGCCCTCAACCATGACCAGAATGACCTCACGATCGCCGGTTGCCTCGCTGACCCTATCCCCTGCCCGCAGATGGTAAAGACCAAACCCGACATAGCGCCACCCGGCACTGGCCGGAGTTATGTCATGCACTTTTCCTCTGCGCCCAAAGGGCTTTTTCAGCAGGTCCGACATGTGTTCTCTCCGTATTAGGCGGGCTTGACGGGCCCGCCTGTAGTTCCTCAGGCAGCTTGCCTTGTTTGTAGGGCCGAGAACGCCTCGGCCAGTTGTCCTTCGCTCCATCCTTCGGCCACCGCACGACGTAGAATATCGGCCTGACTTTCCGGAGCGTTGCAATTGATTGGTGGATCTGTGTCCAGATTGGTCGGGAATGGATAGCCCTCTGCCGTGGCTGCAATAGTAGCGTCCAGCGCGCGACCACTCAGTTCACCACGTTGTTTCAAGGCGACAAGCGAGGGGAACACCGCCTCGGACATGGATCGCCGATCGATGGCCTCCATCGCGCGCCCAAAAGCGGATGAGATTTGCAACAGGTTGGCCATCCGGTCGATATCCGCACTGCGGTTTTCGCCCGCCGCGTGAAACAGCGCGGGGTTGAAGAAAACGGCATCTCCCTTGTCCAGCGGCAACTGAATGCAGGTTTCCTCAAAATGGGTCCGGTGGCTCTCGTCGTGGAACGCAAGGTAGCCCGGCGGATACAACTGGGAAAAGGGCAACAGCTTGGTTGGCCCGCTTTCCACCGGCATATCGCAATGGGCGACCGCGCCCTGCAATGTCAGCGATGCCGTGACCAGATGAGCGTGCGCGGGATAATTCGCTGCTCTTTCCGCGCTCTGAAACCCCAGGTGGTAGTCCCTATGCGCCTGTTGTGCCTTGCCGCCCGGACGCACCTGATTGATCTGAGCGGTAACCTGAAAATTTGGTCCCAACCACGCCTCGCACGCCGCCGCAATCGCCGTATTCCCGAAATAGAGCGCAAAACCTTCAGGGTCGCGCAGGCACTGTTTTTGCAGCGCGTTCCAGATCCGGTCATTCGCGCCAGAGGCGGCGAAGTGATCACCTTCGCCAGCTCCGCTTTGACGTTCCTCTACGATGATCTGGCGGAAAACATCGCTGGCACGGTCGATGACGGATGTATCAGCGAACGCTCCTTTCAGAGCGATCACTCCGGCCGATTTACCCAAAACATAGCCCCACTCGGCCAACAGAGCTTTGCGCTTGCCTGCGTTCTCCAGCTCCGGGCGCAATGCGTGCATGTCGTAGATCGGAACATTCTTTTTAATCGAGGCGGCATGGGGCACCGCCTCGGCTGCCAGACTCTGCGAGGTCAACACCTTGAATTCATCCAGATCACAGGATTCACGGTCGAAGTAACCAACAAAACCCAGTTCCTGATTTACCATGAGACATCTCCCTTTTTCATGGCTTCGGTGTCGCACCGCGGGGCCGATCGTTACGCTTGGACCTCCAATCCTGCTTTCGCGCAGACCTCGAGAATATGCTCGTAGCCCTTCTTAGAGTATTCGTAGGGCGGTGCCTTGGCCGGGTCTTGCTCGGCCTCGACCACGATCCAGCCGTCGTAGTCCATGGATTTCAAAGCGTTCGCCACCGCCTGAAAATCGATGCACCCGTCACCCGGGACAGTGAACGCACCGGCAACAACGGCATCCAGAAAACTGCGGTCGTTTTCACGCACATCCTGAACAACCGTTGGACGGATGTCCTTAAAATGAACATGATGGACCCGGTCCCCCCAACGGTTCAAGGTCGCCATGACATCGCCACCGCCGAACAACAGGTGGCCAGTGTCAAAGCACAGTTTTACCTCAGGTCCTGATCCTTCCATCAGCCAGTTCACGTCATCCTCGGTCTCGATGATCGTGCCCATGTGGTGGTGGTAGGCCATCGGCATCCCCTGATCGCCCATCCATTTGGCCAGTTCGGTGATCTTGTCGGCATAGACCAGAACCTCGTCCTTGGACAGTTTGGGTCGGTTATTGACCGGGGTCTCAGCCTGCCCCTGAACGGTGTTCGAACACTCGGCATAGACGATGCATGGGCTATTCAGGGCAACAAACTGCTCAACCTGTTCGCGCACCGCTTCGCGCTCTGTCGCGAAATCGTTGACCAGCGACGCGCCCGAGCACCACCCGCCGCACAGCGCGATGTTATTGCCTTCGAGATAGGCGCGTAACCCTTCGGTATCACTGGGCATACGCTGGCCGCGTTCGACACCGACATAACCGATCTCACGCGCTTCCTTCAGTGCTTGCTCCATCGTGTAAGCCGCCGTCAGGTCCGGCAAATCATCATTCTGCCAGGCGATCGGAGAAATCCCGATTTTCACACTCATTTCGTGTTTCTTTCCTTAATCGCCAGCTCATAGGCTGCGCGTTTTTCGTTCACTTCGGGGCGGATGCTGACTTCCGGAACTGCCACTTCCCACCACGTACCGCCGTATTCGGTCGAGGGGTACGGATCAGTGTCGATGACAACCACATAGGGCCCTTTGACATCGCCCCGTTTGGCAAGCGCGCCTTCCAGTTCAGCAACCGAGCTAACCTTGACGGATGTCGCCCCCATCGCCGCTGCGTGGGCCGCGAAATCAATGGCCGAGGGGTTCTCATGCACTGCATGGTCCAGAAGGTTGTTAAACTCGGCTCCGCCAGTGCCCATCTGAAGACGGTTGATGCAGCCAAAGCCACGGTTGTCGGTAATGACTACGGTGAACGAGACACCCATCATCGCCGCCGTCGCCATTTCCGAATTCGCCATCATGTAGGTGCCGTCGCCGGTAAAGCAGATCACATCGCGATCCGGTTGAGCCATTTTAATTCCCATTGCGCCGGCAATCTCATAGCCCATGCAGCTAAAGCCGTACTCCATGTGATAGGCACCAGGGCGCGGCGCTTTCCAGAGTTTGTGGAGTTCCCCCGGCATGGTTCCCGCCGCGCACATGACAACTGTATCGTCATGTGACGCCCGCTGAACCGCGCCAACAACCTGCATATCTGTTGGAAGCGCGTTTCCGTCGCCCGGCGCGTCAGTCAGCTTGTCGACCTTGCCGTACCATTCGGCCTTCAGCGAGGCCGTCACAGGATCGGCGCGGTATCCCTGCAATGCTGCGCCCAATTCCTCCAGCCCAACACGCGCGTCCGATTGCAACGGCATAGCGCCGTGTTTTTCCGCGTCATAGGCAGCCGTATTCAGGCAGATCATCTCGCGTTCCGGATTGGAAAACAGGCCCCAAGACCCGGTGGTGAAGTCTTGCAGGCGAGAGCCAACGGCCAGCACAAGATCCGCCTCGGCGCAGATCGAATTGGCCGGTTCGCCACCGGTCACGCCTACAGGTCCAAGGTTCAACGGGTGATCCCATGCCAAGGCGGACTTACCAGCCTGCGTTTCCGTAATCGGGATGTTGTGCGTTTCCACGAAACTCTGCAGCGCATCCGTCGCGCCCGAATAGTGCACCCCACCCCCTGCGACGATGACCGGACGTTTGGCCACCTTGATGGCCGCGACAGCGCGGGCCAGTTCGCCTTCATCCGGACGGATGCGGCGCTGATACCAGACACGCGGTTCAAAGAAGCTTTCCGGATAATCGTACGCCTCGGCCTGAACGTCCTGACAGAAAGCCAAAGTCGCCGGCCCACATTCAGCTGGGTCCGTCATCGTGCGGAACGCGCGCGGCAACGCGGTCAGCAAGTGTTCCGGCCGTGAGATGCGATCAAAGTACCGGCTGACTGGTTTGAAGCAATCATTGGCGCTGACCGTACCGTCGCCAAAACTCTCGATTTGTTGCAGCACAGGATCGGGACCTCGTGTCGCGAAGACATCGCCGGGAATGATCAGAATCGGCAACCGGTTCACATGGGCCAGCGCGGCCGCCGTCACCATATTGGTTGCACCCGGCCCGATGGACGAGGTTACAGCCATGGCCCTCGTACGTCGCATTTGCTTGGCATAGGCGATGGCACAATGCGCCATGGTTTGTTCATTGTGGCCGCGATAGGTCGGCAGCCTGTCCTTTACGGCATGCAACGCCTCACCCAGCCCGGCCACATTGCCGTGACCAAAAATAGCCCAGACACCTGCTATGAATGGCTCTCCGGCCTCATTCATCTGCGCGCCCAGATAGCGGACCAAAGCTTGCGCTGCGGTCAGTCTGATTGTCTTGCCCATTGTGATCCCTTTCAACTTAAGGCCACCCCGGCCAGTCGGTTGAATTCCAATTTCTCAAATATGTACAGTCCAAGCGGGAACGCGTCAGACCGTGCCGCCCAAAGACCCTTCCAGCTCGGCCAGCTCCTGACCACCTGCCATCAGGTCCTGCAGTTCCTCGGGTGAAATTTCGCCCCGTTTCGCGGTGCCCAGCGTCTGGCCCCTGTTCAACACGGTAAAGCGATCGCCGACGGCCAGAGCGTGACGCACGTTGTGGCTGATGAAAACCACACCCACACCCTGACTGCGCACCTTGTCGATGGTCGCCAGAACATTGGACGTCTGGCGCACGCCCAACGCCGAAGTTGGTTCGTCCAGGATCAGGATCTTTGCGCCGAAATGCACCGCACGAGCAATTGCAACTGTCTGACGCTCACCACCGGACAAAGTACCTACAGCCTGGTCCGGCCCACGCAGGTTGATGCCCATCTTGCGCATCTCTTCCATGGTGATTTCATCGGCCAGCTTCTTGTCGAAGAAGTTGATCCCGGCGACTTTGCGCGTGGGTTCGTTGCCCATGAAGAAATTCCGACTGACACTCATCAGCGGGATCATCGCCAGGTGCTGGTGTACCGTCGCGATCCCGGCTGCAATGGCGTCACGCGGGTCTTCGAAATGCATGGGCTTATCTTCGAAGAAGATCTCACCTGCTGTTGGTTTGTGGACTCCGGACATGGTCTTGATGAAGGTCGATTTGCCCGCACCATTGTCGCCCAGCAGACAGTGACACTCCCCAGGTTTCAGATCAAAGCTGACACCGGCAAGGGCGATCACAGAGCCAAAGTGTTTCTGAATGTCTACCATCCGAATGATTGGTTTCTGGTCCTGGGCGTCGCCGTGATGGAATTTGGTATCTTCGGTCATCTCAGCGTTCTCCCGTGATGATGCGACGGATGTAGGTGTTCAGGATTACGGCGCCCAGCAGGATCACGCCAAGGAACACCCGGAACAGCGAGCTTTCGACCCCTGCAAAGAACAACCCCTGCTGAACCACACCAAAGATCAGCGCCCCGAGAGCCGCACCCAGAACCGAGCCATAGCCGCCGGTCAGCAACGCGCCACCGATCACCACCGCGATAATGGCCTCGAACTCTTTGAGCAGGCCCCGGTCCGCACCGGCCGAGCCGAACTCCATCACCTGACAGGTCGCAAAGACGGTCGCACAGAAGGCGGTGAACATGAACATCAACACCTTGACCCGGTTCACAGGAACACCCGAGTTCCTTGCGGCCTCGGCGTCTCCGCCCGAGGCAAAGATCCAGTTTCCGAACTTGGTTTTGGTCAGCAGCACATGGCCAAAGATGATGATCACCAGTGCCCAAATCAGCAGCATCGGAATACCGTCGACCACAGGCTGACCTTGACGCGTGCCGCGTTCAAAGGTTTCGATCAGGCCGTTGTCACCGAGCCAGACGAAAAAGCCCTGACCAACTTTGCCGCCGAACACCGACGCCAGCCAATCGCCCTCGGCCACGTCGCGGATACCGCCGATGATGGTTTTCCGCTCGATGGTCTGAGGCAGGTAGATGGTGAAGCCGCGCAGAATGAATAGGAATGCCAACGTCACGATAAAACTGGGCAGGCCGGTACGCACGACAATGTACCCGTTGACCGCCCCGATCGATACGCAAAGCGCGAAGGTTACAATAATGGCCATCCAGACCGGCCAGCTGAGCGTGACGGAAAAGATCGCGATCATCATGCCTGCAAAGCCGATCATCGAACCAACGGACAAATCAAATTCGCCCGCGATCATCAACAAACACGCACCTACGGCAATGATCATGAACTGCGCAGAGACCACGGACCAGTTCATCACGCCCTGAGCGGTGAACATGCCGCTATCAAAGGCGAACAGCAGGAAAAACGTGAACACTGCCACCGTGCCGACCATGCCACCCAATTCCGGGCGGATCAGGGCTCGGCGCAGGGGTGAGATCTCTTTGATCCGCTCGTCGCCGCCGCTTACGGTTTGCGCTGACTCAGCCATTGTTGCCTCCTTCGCGCTTCGTTCTGAATGCTTGAATAAGGGGGTGCGGACACACATCCGGCGTCCGCACAGTTCTAAAGATCAGCGGTATTCGCCCGCGAATTCTTCGATCTTTTCCAACCCGTCTGCGGTCACGAAACCGGGACCCGAGTTGATGTTGTTGCCCGGCAGAACGCCGTAACGGTGGTAGTTAGCCATCACGACAACCGGCAGGTAAGCCTGCAGGAAGGGCTGCTGGTCGATGCCCCACTGGATCACACCGCTTTTGATGCCTTTGACGATCTCGCCACCTAAGTCAAAGGTGCCAAAGTAGATGTCGCCGGCCATGCCGTTTTCTTCCAGCGCCAGAATGGTCGGGTCCGCCGAGGTCGGGCCAAGCGTCAGAACTGCTTCTGTTTCAGGGTTGGCCGACAGATACGCCAGAACACGATTCTTAATCTCGGCCGGGTCCTGACCCGCGTCGATCATCTGCTCGCCCAACTCGATACCCAGACCGTCGGCAAAGCCCTGGCAACGTTCCTGGCTGGACGGCTGCACGATGTAATGGTTCACACACAGGAAGGATCCGATGCCATCGTCTTTGGCCCGTTGGCCTGCAGCAAAACCGGCGTCATATTCAGGCTGGCCAACATACATCAGCGCGCCAACTTCACGCGCCTTTTCCGGTGTCCCGGTGTTCATGATGATGACGTCGATGCCAGAATCCACGGCCGCCTTGATCGGGCCTTCCAGAATGTCCGGGTCAGCCAGGGTAGTGATGATGCCGTTTGGTCCCGATGCTGCGGCCTGATCAATGATCCGCGCCATGTCTGCAAGGTCACCGGTCGGCGGGTTGCGGTATTCAACCTCAACGCCCATTTGCTCGCCCGCCAAGGCGATGCCGTTTTTGATGGTGTTCCACCAGCTGTCACTGTCCGGGGCGTGGCTGATCAGAATGTACTTCTCGCCCTCCGCTGCCGCGCCTGTGGCACCGGCGAATGCGACGGCGCTGGCCATCAGAACCCCTTTTACGAACGTTTTCATTTCCATTCCTCCCAATAGAACTGTCAATCGTATTGTCTGGGCTTCAGCCCCAGTCATTCGGCATTGGCCGAATCTCCTCCGCCCCCAAGTGAACCGGGGCTGTGTCCAGTTTCAGGAAATCCAATCATTTTGCAACCGGTTTCAAAACATCACTCAGCATGACCGGCATTCCGGAACGCGCCGAACGGGTCGCAGCTTCGGCCGTCGCCAGTGCTGCGACGCCGTCTTCCAGAGTAACCGGCATATCCGACCCGGCTTGTACGGCGTCAACAAATGCGCCCCATTCTGTCCGGTAAGCAGTCATGTAACGTTCCAGTAAAAAGTAGGTCGGCTTGGCACCGACAACACCATCCGCCGTCGACTTCACCACCGAGTTTTCCAGGATGTTGTGCGCCTGAAGCAGCCCCTTCGACCCCAACAGCTCAACCCGCTGGTCATAACCATACACGGCGCGTCTAGAATTCTTGATTGCAGCGACCCGACCATCTGCGTAAGTCATTGTAACAACAGCGGTATCATAGTCCCCCGCCTGACCAATCTCAGGGTCGACAACTGATGTTCCGACAGCTGAAATCACTGTGGGCAACTGCCCCATCAAATAGTTTGCCATGTCGAAATCGTGGATCATCATATCCCGGAACAAACCGCCCGAGACTTTGACGTAGCTGATAGGTGGCGGGGCCGGGTCAAAGGACGTGATCGACAGCAATTCCGCCTTGCCAATCTCTCCTGCCTCGAACGAGGCTTTTAGTGCCGAGAAATTGGGATCAAACCGACGGTTGAACCCGACCATAACCGGCTGACCGGTTTCCGATGCGTTTGTCTGACACGCAATAGCCCGATTCAGGTCCAGATCGACGGGTTTTTCGCAAAGTACGGCTTTTCCCGCGCGAGTCGCCGCCTCGATGAGGTCGGAATGTGTATCGGTGGGCGTGGCAATCAGAACCGCATCAATGGACGCATCCGCGATGATGTCTTCCGAACTGCGTGTTTCGGCCTGATATTCTCCCGCCAGACTTTCTGCCGCTTTGGGAACGGCATCTGACACCGCAGCCAATACGCTTTTAGGATGCTCACTGATGGCTTGCGCATGTACACGACCAATCCGTCCGGCCCCTAACAATCCGATCTTGAGCATGCAGCTTCTCCGAATCCAGTCTTCGCGCGCAGCATGTTTCTCTTTGCAACCGGTTGCAAGATGTTTTTTCATCAACTTGGGAAAGTTGCGAGGGATCGCCTTGTCCTCAGCGGCCTTCAACAGTTGGGCAGGCACGCAGCCCGCGCTTGATTTTGTTGTGTCTTGGGGAATTTGAACGCGGAACGAAGCCGAAATCTCCTTCGGCTTTATCATCCTGTCGTTGATTTACTTGCGCCCGCCATACGCAAGATTAAACGGCGTCCGCCTCAACACGTGTAACGAAGAAGACAACATCTTCGAAATCAAAGCCCCCGGCAACGGTCAGATCTTCGAATCCGATGATCATTGCCTCACCGCCCCTGGCGGTTCTGGGCACCGCGTGTTGCTAATCATCGGCGTTCAATGTCGCCTTTTCCGAGTGGAAAGTGGTAACGCCCGCCGAATCCCCGTTCACCGTCGATACAAAGTCGAACTCATCATCCACATCGGCCAAGCCGCCGTTGCTGGCGATGAAACCAAGATCATCGGCATCAAGCAGATCTGCCGCCCGCGCGGCCTCGTCTTGAACAACGAAAAACCCAAGACGATCCTGTTGACCGCACTATCCGCAATACGGAATCCGGGCGCAAGGCCCGGCAGGATTGTCAAATCCGTACCGCCATCGCCATCTGCGTTAATTTCCAAGTCCGAGTTGCGGTTGAACCGAATGTTCGAGCGGCTGACCTCGACCCCTTCGATGACAAGCGATTTGCCAGCCTCAAACCCTGTGACGACATCCCGATCCAACTCTTACGGGGTCACGCTGACCGTTTCTGAGTCGCCAAAGAACACGGTCTCTAGCGACGATGTCGATCCGGGACCATCCGCTGGGTTTGTCGGTTCAGGTGCGACGACCACTGGTTCTGATAGTGTCTCTGATACCCCGACCGTATCAAGCTGCATCGCAGCCGAGGTTCGCGCAAAATTCTAAGTGACGATGATGGCGGGAACGCCGCCGAATGAACCGGACAAAACAAAGCCTGTGTCGCGCATTCGCCGAGTAGCCGAACTGCCGTCCTCCCGTTTGAGCGAAATTCCCAGTCGCTAACATCCATTGGCTGTGCTTTTCCGCCGAAACACATGATGTTAGCGATAGAGCGCATGACCGCGTGGACGATGGGGGGGGGATCGGGTTGATGGGGATCGGATCCACGGCGATGCGCGCGACGCTGTGAAGGACACAGACGAGAAAGTGGGCGGTGAAGTTCGAGAGGAATTGGAGGGCGAAGCTGAAGAAGTTCGCGACGAGGCCGACGACGATCGCGCATATCTAGAAGAAGAAGTCGATGAAGCGTGCATAGATTTGAAGCAGGAAACTGGAAAGGACTGCGATTGGTCGGGTTGTAAGTCCAGTCCACCTTTCGCGCTGTCCTATTAAGACCGGACTAGTTATTTTGACCTCTAGCCAGTCGTTCGCATATGGCATCTTGTCCATGACGCTTCACCGACTGCTTTGAGCTATGCCTCGGGAAGCCCTACTTTCAGTAGCCGCAACGGAAGCACGTTTTGAAAATCCGTTATCCTCGGTTAACCTCCCAAAGCAATCTGCACAGGACAAGAGGGGCACTTATCATGAACGGATTGAAGGCAGTCTGCGCCGCGGGTTTTCTGACTTTTTCCCAGTCAATCGAAGCGCTTGCTCAGGAGCAGCCAACCCCAGAGATGCAGAATGCAATCGAGTTCTTCAACCAAGCGGGAAATCCTGAAGGACGATGGATTGAAGGCGAGACGATGGTTCCTCACGTCGAGGCTGCATCCCACTTTAATGCAGCCATGCTTTACTATCCCGGAACTGAAGAATTGCAGGACAATGAGATCCGCGCGAGCTTCATGGGTTCGACATACTACCCATCACAGGATCAATCCGGGATGAGCATTTATGTCGAGCTCGGAAATGGTAATCGTTTCGTTTTTGACATGGGGATTGGTTCACTGCGGAACTACAACAGCTTCTCCGTTCCCTTCAATACAATCAATCACGTCTTCATTTCCCACCTTCATATGGATCACGTGAGCGACCTGCCCTACTTCACGATGTTCCGTCCCATTCAAGGTGGTTACACACCATTGAATATTTACGGCCCGAGCGGGTCCGAACCTCAGTATGGAACGCAGCATTTCGTCGACAGCATGATGGCCATGACATCGTGGCACCAAGATAGCTTTAATGCCTGGCCCGTCGGCGAAGGCTATAACCCTAATGTAGTGGAATTCGACTACATGGATGAGGGTGGGACGGTGTACGAAGCCAACGGGGTCAAAGTCACCCATTGGCCAACATCGCACACCAAAGATGGCGCGACGAGCTACAGATTGGATTGGAATGGTAAAAGCCTTTGCTACACAGGTGACAACCGTCCGAACAGCTTGACGATAAAGTATTGTGGAGGCGTGGACATGCTGATCAGCGAAGTTCAAACCGCCACTGTCTCTGTTACCTCTCGTGCACTGGGAATGCCGGCTGCAATGGCGGCGTACACAATCGACACATCGCACACGCCAGCCTATGGCCTAGGTTATATCTGTGAGCAGACTCAGCCTAAAGTCTGTGTCGCCTCGCACTACAGCTATGACGATGTTTTCAACAACGAAACGGTTGCCGAGGTGCGCTACCATTATAAAGGAGCGTTTGCGTTCGGTGCGCCTGACCTCGTCGTTTTCAACTTGCACGGTGACGGAAAAGTATGGTGGCGCGAGGGGGTCACAGGTGAATCCAATCAGGTTCCACGACCAGTGTGTACAGATGATGAGATCACGTTCCCGGCTCCAAAACATCAAGTTTACGATGTGATTAACGAAACTATTGAGGCCAACGAGATAGACCCAGAACTCTGGTATCCACCTGAGAAAAAGCCAGAGCTTGTACGCGAGTGGCCTTTGACCGAAGACATCACAATACCAAACCCGTTTGCCAATTAAAGCGGAGCCAATGCGAATTCCGTCAATAATGCTGATCCTCACGTTGCTAGGTTCAGCAAGTTTCGCCGGGCCTGCTCGACCGGTTGATTGGACTGATCTAGGCAACAACCTATCGTCGCAGAAGAACCCGTATTACGGCCTAACCGCAGACGAAGCCAGATTGGTGGGAGTTCTCGTGCATACAGCAAAGATGCGGGAAGCCGGTAAAGCTCTTTCCCCGCATGTGCTACAGGGCGAAAAAATAGCACTGTCGGCGCTAAACAGTGTTGGCATCGACGGTGCCGCCAAAGTTACTGATGTAGCAGCGTTCGGCAAAATGATGGACTCCAGTCGCAATGACTTGAATGATCGTCTTCTGGGTCAAAATATTGAAATTTCCGGCTTCGTTTTACCTCTGAACTTCTCCGACACAAAGATAACTGAGTTTGTTTTGGTTCCTTTTGCAGGAGCATGTGTTCACACACCCCCTCCGTCGCGAAATCAAATGATAGTGGTCAATTATCCGGAAGGTTTTTTGGTAAACGGCTTATTCCAGGCGGTGGCTATTTCTGGGCAATTGGTTAGGGGTGATACGGTACGCTCGATTGGATTTTCCGATGGTATTTCATCACTTGATATCGGGTATCAGATGGAGGCGGTTTTTGTTGATCCATTGTGAGAACCAGCAAGGCTGCTGTGTCCTGTTGGGCGATCATTCGAAAAATTCCGCTAACGTTCGCAGCGAGCCCTTCGTGACCAATGCCGCTCCATACCACAACCGCTGAAAGGGGCGAAAATCAATGTGTCCCGTGGTTGCATGTTAGAAGTTCCAGGAAGCTAGAACGAAAAAGAGTTATGGGAGACATATTGGGCAAGAACTGCTCTGCTCCCACTTTTCCAAATCTCGTTTAACCACCCGGAAAAGGCTGCAATAAACTGTGCACCATGGCCAAATTCGCCACAATACAGGTCCTGCTCAAGCCAAAGACCTGGATCAGCTTTGGCCGCCAGCGCCGTTTTTCTCAGATCCTCCCAAACGGGATCATTGGGGGCGATCTCTGAGCCGTCTTCGCGAATCCCTGCGCACATCCTGCACCAAAAAGCTTCTGCTAGAGCGAGTCCGTTTATAGAAGAGCCTGAAGCAATTGCATCACGCACCGAGGGCAGAACGAACCCAGGGTGTCGCGCCGATCCGTCGAACGCGACTCGGCGCGTTGTGTCGTGAATTGCAGTGTTTTCAAACCGACGTTCAACCAGCCCAAGGTACTCTTGCGGGGTCGTTCCAGGAACAGCGTCGACCTGAGGTAGAATTTCTTCGATTTGAACTTTTCTGAAAAACGCCGCTATGTCGGGGTCTTGCATACAGGCCGAAATCGTGGGGACATTCAGTATCTCCCCGACATTCGCGAGCAGTTGGTGGCCCCCGTTCAATATGCGAAGCTTCAATGCCTCATACGCGTGAACATCCTTGGTCAGTGTGACACCTACATGTTCAAGCGACGGTCGTCCGGCGCAGAAGTCATCCTCGATGACCCATTGACGAAAGTTCTCGTGCGAAACCGGAGCGTGATCATCAACACCAAACGCTTGGCATTGCGCAATCACCTGGTCAGTCGTTGCCGGCACGATGCAGTCCACCATCGAATTGGGAAAAGCACCGTTCCGGTCGATCCAATCGGCCAGATTAGGGTCCGACAGGTGGGCCAGTCCTACAATACAATTTCGAAGGATAGTGCCATTACCCTGGAGATTATCACAGCTCAGCGCGGTGAAGGGGGACAAGCCGTTCGCGCGGCGTATCCCGAGCGCTGCGACCATTGCACCAAAAACCGTTCGCGGATGGTTTGGGTTTGCGGCATCATAGCGGATATCATCGTGATCCGTGTCCAAACCGCCGGTGCTTGCACTAAGGAAATAGCCGCCCTCGGTCACAGTCAGGGACACAATCCGAATAGACGGATCAGCCATCGCCCGGATAAGCGCGGCGTTGTCCTCTTCGATCGGCAGGTAATCAATCAACGGGCCTATGACCTCTGCGGATACTCCTTTGGGATCCAGCTCAATCAGGGTGGTCAGACAATCTTGCGCCTGCAACTTCTCGCGCATCTTGGCATCATAACTGCGTACGCCTGCTCCAATGATGGCCCAATCGCGGGCCTGGCCCTGCTGCAAAAGCTGATGAATGTACCAAGCCTGATGGGCGCGGTGGAAATTGCCAAGCCCGATATGGACGATGCCCGGCGTCAGGTCCGAACGTTGATAAGCAGGGGTTCTGACAGTCGCTGGCAGGTCTGCAAGCCTGTCGCGCCTTAGCTGGATGGGAGGGGTTGAATCTGCCACAGGGGTCATCAGCTCATCCAATTTCCGCCGTCAACATTGTAGGTCTGGGCGACGATGTACTTGGCCTCGTCCGAGGCTAGAAACACTGCCATCCCGGTTAGGTCTTCAGCCCGGCCCATGCGGCCATAGGGAACGGCCGCCGCCACTTCGCGTTTCTTCTGCCCCGAAGGTTTGTCTTCGTGTTTGGCAAAGAACGCATCGACACCGTCCCAGTGTTCGCCATCCACCACACCCGGAGCTATCGCGTTCACATTTATCCCGTTTGAGATCAGGTTCAGGCCCGCAGATTGAGTCAGGGAAATGATCGCAGCCTTGCTGGCGCAATAAACGGCGACCAGAGGCTCACCGCGCCGCCCGGCTTGCGACGCCATGTTGATGATCCTGCCTTTGGTGCCATGCGCAATCATGTGGCGCGCGACGGCCTGCATGGTGAACAAGGCACCGGCGACGTTGATGTCGAAGACACGCTGGTAGTCGGCGCGCTCAATCTCAACAATCGGAGCGGCAGTGAAGATCGCCGCGTTGTTGATCAATATGTCGATCGGGCCGAAATGGGATGCCGTACGGGTGATGGCGTCGTCGATACATTGCTGGTTTGTCACGTCCATCTCGATTGCTAAAGCCGTCACGCCGATCTCGGTCGCGGCCCGCTGCGCGCGCTGGATGTCGATATCGGCGATCGCGACACGGGCGCCTTCAGCAACATAGGCTTTGGCAAAGGCCAGCCCTATGCCGCGCGCAGCCCCTGTTATCAGGGCGGTTTTACCAGCCAGACGTGTCATTCGATCCGCAAGCCTTTCGCATCGAACCGGTGGATCACATCGGCGCGTGGTGTCAGGTGAATGCGGTCGCCATGTCGGAAACCGACCTCGCCATCTGCGCGGACAGTGATCGTATCGGCCAGCCCGGTTTCGTGGACATGGAAAAATGTATCCGAGCCCAGATGTTCGGAAACGCTCACCACCCCGGACCAGTCCCCTTCGGCTTCTGAAACTGTGATATGCTCAGGCCGTATTCCGATGGTCTGAGCGCCGTGTTTCGCGGCCTCTTCGCCCTCAATGAAGTTCATTTTGGGGGAGCCGATGAAGCCCGCAACAAACAGGTTGCGCGGTGTCCGGTACAGCTCTAGCGGGCTCCCGACCTGTTCGATAACGCCAGCCTGAAGGACGACAATCTTGTCGGCCATGGTCATGGCTTCGACCTGATCGTGGGTTACGTAGATCATTGTGGTGGCGAGGCGTTCGTGCAATTCGCTGATCTCTAGCCGCATACCGACCCGCAGCGCCGCGTCGAGGTTGGACAGAGGTTCGTCGAACAGAAATGCCGCCGGTTCGCGCACAATCGCGCGCCCGATGGCAACCCGCTGGCGTTGGCCGCCCGATAGCTGTCCTGGGCGGCGGTCCAGATAGTCGGTCAGGTTCAGGACGCTGGCGGCACCTTCGACGCGTTTGTCGATCTCGGCCTGATCCAGTTTTGCCATCCGAAGGGGAAAAGCGATGTTCTTACGCACCGTCATATGCGGATACAAAGCATAGGATTGGAACACCATCGCCAGCCCTCGTTTCGCCGGCGGGACATCGGTGGCATCAGAACCGTCGATGTCGATGGAGCCCGAGGTAATGTCCTCCAGCCCCGCGATCAGACGCAGCAGGGTTGATTTGCCGCAACCTGACGGACCGACGAAGACAGTGAACTCGCCATCTTCGATGGTCAGGTCAAGTGGTGGAATGACCTGCACATCGCCGAAGCTTTTGGTCACGGACTTGAGTTGGATGCGTCCCATGTGTCGTGTTCCTTATTTCACAGCGCCGAAGGTCAGGCCGCGGACAAGTTGTTTCTGGCTGAACCAGCCAAGGATCAGGATTGGTGCAATTGCCATTGTCGAGGCCGCGCTAAGTTTGGCAAAGAACAGGCCCTCGGGGCTGGAATAGCTGGCGATAAAGGCCGTCAATGGGGCCGCGTCGACGGCGGTCAGGTTGAGGGTCCAGAACGCCTCGTTCCAGGCTAGTATGAAGTTCAGCAAGACGGTCGAGGCGATGCCGGGGATAGCCATGGGCGTCAGGACATAGAGGATTTCCTCTTTCAAGGTCGCCCCGTCCATCCGCGCGGCCTCCAGAATTTCGCCGGGGATTTCGCGGAAATAAGTGTAAAGCATCCAGACAATGATCGGCAGGTTGATCAGCATCAGGACCACGACCAACCCTCCGCGCGTGTCCAGCAGTCCCAGCCGAATGAACAGCAGGTAGATCGGATAGAGAACGCCAACCGCTGGCAGCATCTTCGTGGACAGCATCCACAGTAGGATGTCTTTGGTGCGTTTCGAGGGCACGAAGGCCATGGCCCATGCGGCGGGGACGGCGATGATCACACCCAGAACAGTCGAGCCCCCGGCGATAATGACCGAATTCCACAAGAACCGCATATAGTCCGAGCGTTCCTGCACGATGGCATAGTTTTCCAACGTCCAATTGAAGTTCAAGAACAGCGGTGGGCTGGCAATCGCCTGCGCCTCGGTCTTGAAGCTGGTCAGGATGGTCCAGAGGATCGGGAAAAAGATCAGCAAACCAACGGCCCAAGCGAGAGCGGTATTCAGCGATTTACGGCGGGTGGTGACAGCGCGGGCCATGGTCTTACCTCCTCACGCGTCCAGGTTCTTGCCGACGATGCGCATCAGGAAGATCGCAACGATGTTGGCTAAGATGATTGCGTAGACACCTCCGGCTGATCCGAGGCCAACGTTCTGGCTTTCCAGCACACGCTGGAAGATCAGGTAGGTGAGTGTGCGGGTGCCGAATGCGCCGCCGGTGGTCACGAAGATTTCGGCAAAGATCGACAGAAGAAAGATTGTTTGGATCAGGATCACGATGGTGATCGCCCGGCTCAGATGCGGCAGGATGATGTGGTAGAAGCGCTTCAGTACCGGCGCACCATCCATCTCGGCTGCTTCCAACTGCTCGCTGTCCAGCGATTGGATCGCGGTTAGCAGGATGAGCGTGGCAAAGGGCAACCACTGCCAGGACACGATCATGATGATCGAGGTCATGGATGCCTCGGACAACCACGAGATCGGCTCGGCCCCAAAAAAGCGCCACAGGTGGGCCAACAGACCGTTGACGGGGTCCATGAACATGTTCTTCCAGACCAGCGCGGATACCGTTGGCATAACGAAGAAGGGCGCGATCACGAGGATGCGGACAATACCTTGGCCCCACATCGGTTGATCCAGAAGCATTGCCAGTAGGATGCCCAGGATAACAGTAATGATCAGAACGCCTCCGACGATCACCAGCGTTGCCTGAACTGCGGGCCAGAAGGAGCTGGACGACACGAACCGAACGTAGTTGTCAATTCCAACCCAGCCCAGATCCCCACCGCGCAGAGGCAGATATTTCTTGAAGGAGAAATAAAGCGTCATCGTCAGCGGCACGAGCATCCAGCCAAGCAGCAGGACCACTGCAGGTGCCATCATCAGGCGAGCAACCGAGCGGGAATGTTGAGTTGCCATAACGCAAACCCTCTATTTTCAGGCGTAGCTTAGCCTGCGAGAAAAACGCTAGTCGTGGAAGAGAATTGCGGGGGGCATCAATGCTGCCCGCCCGCCGGGGAGGAGGCCTCAGTACCCTGCGGCTTCCATTTCTTCGGCTGTGAAAGCCTGCGCTTTGGCCAGAGCTTCCTCAACCGTTTGCTGTCCGGCATAGACGGCTGAGAACTCCTGGCTGACTTGCGTCGCAATACCTGCAAATTCCGGGATCGCCGCAAACTGAATGCCGACATATGGCACCGGCTTGACCGTCGGGTTATTCGGATCAGCCGACAGGATCGAGTCCAATGTCATCTTGGCAAATGGAACCTTCTGGTATTCCGGGTTCTCATACAAAGAAGATCGCGCGCCCGGTGGGACATTTGCCCAGCCTTCGTTTTCTGCGACCAACTCGATGTAGTCTTTTGACGTGGCCCATTCGATGAATTGCTTGGCCGCGTCTTCTTGCTGTGTACCGGCCGGAATGGCCAGTGCCCAAGCCCAAAGCCAGTTGGAGCGCTTGCCCAATCCGGTGTCGGGTGCCAGAGCAAAATCAACGCTGTCCGCAACGGTCGAGTCATCGGGGTTAGTCACAAATGACGCCGCAACAGTGGCGTCGATCCACATGCCGCATTTACCCTGTTGGAACAATGACAGGTTCTCGTTGAACCCGTTGGTCGCATAGCCTGCGGGACCGGATTCTGTCATCATTTCAACGTAGAAATTCAGCGTGTCGGACCATTCAGGCTGATCAAACTGGGGCTTCCAATCTTCGTCGAACCAGCGTGCGCCGAACGAGTTGGACATGGCCGTGATGAACGCGCCACCTTCACCCCACCCGGCTTTACCACGCAGGCAGATGCCGTTGATGTCAGCGTCCCGGTCAGTCATGGCCGCAGCGGCCTCTTTGATGAATTGCCAACTTGGCGCTTCGGGCATTTCCATGCCTGCTTTTTCCATCAAGTCGGTGCGATACATGATCATCGAGCTTTCGCCGTAAAACGGCGCAGCAAAAAGTGTTCCGTCATGGCTCAGACCGCCCGACATAGCAGGCAGGATGTCACCGACGTCATATTCCTCTGACAAACCATCCAGCGGAACCAGCCAGCCGTTCGCACCCCAGATCGGGGTTTCGTACATGCCGATTGTCATGATGTCGAACTGGCCACCCTTGGTGGTGATGTCGGTGGTCACGCGCTGGCGCAAAACGTTCTCTTCCAGCGTCACCCATTCGACTTCAACGCCCGTCGCTTCGGTGAATTTGTCGGTATAGCCCTGCATCCGGATCATATCGCCGTTGTTTACGGTTGCGATCGTTATGGATTGTGCGTGGGCCGCTGCCGTTGCGACGAAAGTCAGCGCAGTCGCCGCACGAAGTGCGTGTTTCAAGTACATCCCTGTCCTCCCTGAGCTTGGATGCTGTGCAGAGAGCCTAGTTCAGGATTTGTCGCGCCGTCAATAAAAACTTTACGCGCGTTAATTTTTAACTGTCATGCAGATTCCCTCAGGACCAATCGCGCCGGGAAAAGGGTTTCTGTCCGTTTCTCAAATTTTCCACCGTTTTCAATAAGTTCAAAAAGCGTTTCGACGCTTCGCGCCGCCACATTATCATAGTCATGCGCGGCGGTTGTCAGCGACGGACATGTGAATTTTGCGAACGGATGATCGTCGTTCGACGCCACCCGCAATGCACAATCGTCTTTCCGCCCAACCCGAATCCCCTGTTCGAAACACGCCGCCAGAAAACCGATGGCCAATCGGTCATTGCTGCACAGGACCGAATCCGTGCGCAGCTTGCGTTCACCCAAAATCTTGAGCGCACCCTTTCGGCCAATCTCTTCAAAGGCCCAGCCCGTGCCTTCAATTTTGATCACATGAGGCTCAAAGCCCAGTCGGTCCATTACGTCTACATAAGCCTTACGTCGCTTATTGGCATTGGGGTTCGCAGGTGTCCGCATTTCGAAGAACGAAGGCGGCTCACCCGTGCGGGTCATGTATTCCACGGTCTGAGACACAAAGCTGAAGTTGTCGGACCCGATAAACGCCGCGCCCAAACCGTCGAGATTGCTGTCAAACAAAACCGTCGGCACTCTGGCGCAGAATTTCTCGATCGCGGACTTGTCCGAGATACGTCCCAAAGGCGCCAACAAAACGCCCGCAGGCTTCAAAGATTGCAAGCCGTCCAGGATTTCATTTTCCAGTTTTTGTTCGCCATGAGAGCTGAACAGAAACGGGCGATAGCCTGCCGCGATACAGCTTTGCTCTAGATACCGTGCGATTTCGGCAAAGAACGGATCGGCCAGATAGGGTACGACGATGCCGATATTCTTGGTCAGCTTGCGGTTCTGGTTCACTGCATAGATGTTTGGGCGGTAGTCAAACCGCTCCAACGCCTCTTCTATCCGCGCCCTCGTCGTTGGGCGAACGCTATCGGGATCGTGGAAGTATTTGGACACCGTTGGCCGCGAGATACCGCTGAGGGCTGCGAACTCTTCCATGTTCTTTATCTTGGTCATACCTGTCTGCCTGCCGACCTGAGCCGCCTTGATCTTATCCTATTTTTACATATTCTTTGCGCGCGGCAAAAAGATCAATAGTAAGACAAGTTCCGAACTTTAGTGCAGGTAAGGGGTTTGAATGTATCTCGGGATCGACATCGGAACGTCTGCGGTCAAACTTGTCTGTGCAGACACTGATCGAATTCTGACGACGTCTTCTGTAGGGATAAAAACGTCCTCACCGCAGCCCGGTTGGTCAGAGCAGCATCCGGATCTTTGGTGGCAGGCGACACGCGACGCCTTGGACCAACTATCTGGGCAAATCACGCTGTCCGAGGTGAAAGCGATCGGGTTGTCAGGCCAGATGCACGGAGCCGTTTTGCTGAACCGTGATTTGCGCCCAATCCGCCCGGCAATCCTGTGGAATGACAGCAGGGCAGTACAGGAATGTGAGGACCTACGCGCGGCCCAGCCGGAGATTGGTCATATTGCCGGCGTCCCTCCCTTGCCGGGCTTTACCGCGCCCAAAATTGCTTGGTTGAAAAAACATGAGCCTGCCAACTATGCAAAACTTTCCCATATTCTGCTGCCCAAGGACTATGTTGGGTTGCGCCTGCATGGAGAGTTGGCAACCGACGCATCCGATGCCGCCGGAACATTGTGGCTCGATCAAGCGTCGCGCGACTGGCACGCCGGTATCGTCGAAGCCACTGATGTTGCAGGGGACTGGCTTCCGCAGATATTCGATGGCCACAATTGCGTTGGGGCTGTGTCAGCGCAAGCGGCAACTGAGACGGGCTTGAAACCCGGCACGCCAGTCGTTGCAGGAGGTGGAGATGCAGCAACCGGGGCAGTGTCTTTGGGCGCCACCGAACCGGGGCGAGGTTTCATCTCTTTAGGAACTTCCGGCCAGTTGTTCGTGGCGGACCGGGCCTACAAACCCAATCCCGAACGTTACGTACATGCTTTTGCGCACACTTTGCCCGACCGTTGGTATCAAATGGCAGCGATGTTGAATGGCGCGAGGCCTATTTCATGGATTGGCGGTCAATTGGGACTGTCCGCAGCCGAAGTTGTCGCGCTTGCCGAAACGGTCAGCGGGGACCGTGTACCAATTTTTCTGCCCTATCTAACGGGGGAACGTAGCCCGCATGGCGACCCGCATATCCGAGCCTGTTTCTTTGGCCTGGAGGATTCCACAACACGCGCAGACATCTGCCGTTCCGTGGTGGAAGCGATTGCCTTCTGCTTTGCCGATGCGGCACAGAGTTTCGGTGACAGTATTAAAGAATTGCCGGAACTCGCAGCAATCGGAGGAGGCAGCAAATCAGAACTGCTGTTGAGACTGATCGCGACAGTGACCGAAAAGCCGGTTGTGAGGTCGGATGGGGCAGATTCCGGTCCGGCATATGGCGCCGTCCGGCTGGCGGCTTTTGGAGAAGGTGCATTGGACAGAGCTGACCTTGCATTTCAACCACCAACAACAGACATGTTTGAACCGGCGGATATGGCACCATTGTTCGAACGGTTGGCGCGGTTTCGGAAGCTTTATACAGCAGTCAGTCTGGCTGAATAATTACCCGGCACGGTCAACCAAATTTACGCCGCCTGCCCTTCCCACGGTGGGTTTGTTGCTATCTCAACGATCCGGATATCCGCAAACACGCTCACCTTGACCGACAGAGCATTCGATTTCTAATAGATGCGCTACGGAACCACTTCTTCCTCTGTTTTCTAGTCCGGAAAAACCTGACGAAGTTTGCCCAACAAAGGCTCCCCCTGAACGCTGCACAGCGAGTTTACAGAGATGCCGCGCCGGTAACGGCGATGAGCTTTTGGGATCAATTCTGTAGGTTATCGCTGGCGCGCCTTTCGGTTTTTTGCGACGGCCCAACTCCGAACCCAGCCTAGAACGTGCCTTTGGACGGACTGATACCGCGTTTCTCGCCAAACAGTTTGATTCCTGTGCAACCAATACAGTGGTGCCAACGGATGTAGACACTTCACGTCCCACGGTTTGTGCCGATCGGTGAAATGAATGATCTTGGGATGGTTGGCCGCCGCCTGCGCCTCTTGTTCAGTATAAGCAGGCTCCAGTAAGTTGCCGCTGTAAATCCGAGTGTTCACATTCCACTCCAGCGGCAACTTTTGCGTTTTTTCTGCAAAGATGATGTTCAACAGGTCTTGGTCCTGAAGCGTTATCAATTCACCAAACTTTCGACAGGCTAGCAAAACTCCTTCGTGAAGGTTCACGCTGCGCAGTGCATCAAGATCCAGCACACAGACCCCTGCGTTGAAGTAGTCATGTGTCAGGGGCAGTTGCAGGCGGCGCGATTGCAAACGCCCGCCTTCGTCCGGCGCCGCAGCAATCGGGCTTCCCTCCATCGGGTGATCCCAAAGTTCCTTAAGGTCAGCGGTCACAATGATGTCGGCGTCCAGATAAACTACTTCCTGAACGTCTGGTAGAACCTCTGCAGCAAGTAGTCTGTAATAGGTCTGCAGCGAAATATGCGCGCGATTCAGAGGAAGCCAACGCAAGCTGTCGTCGTCAATATTTACAACTCGCAACTCGGCACCAAACTGAGCAACTAAGGCTTGAAGGTTGGTTGTATCGTCTTCGGTCAACGAGCCGTTGTCCAGAAAGTGAAAGCAAAAACTCTGCGGTTCAGACGCTCGGGTCAGGGCTGAATGAATCGTCGCTGCTGCGTGCGGAACATAAGCACTGTCTACGGCCATCAGAATATTGATGATTTCCCCGCCACCTCGTTGCCCGACCTTGTTTGGCGAAGAGATCGCTGCAGCAGCCCCAGCAAGCTGGGACTTCGCGTCAATTTTGGCAGGTGGGATCGGTCGAAACACCAAGGGAAGCGTGCGACGTGACGCACCACGAACAGTCATGGCATAATCGACGAAAGCAACGGTCATGCGTTCTGCCAGGAACCCCCAGATGCGTTTTTGATACGCATCATAGCCCGAGATATCGATCCGCTTTTCCGCTTCAAACAGAACCTGAAACAGCCATTCGCAGTACTCATGAAACAGCGCTTTTTTCATCACCGTGACATTGCCGAAGAAAGCCGTTTTCGAGTTCAGCATCTTGATGAAAAATGGGCGAATATGCGGGCTTAGTTCAGCGACGATCTTCTCGACGACGTCTAAGTCTTTTGCATAATGCTCCCACTCATAAAACTCGTAGTTCGTCATTATTGAGTCCGGCGCCTCAACAGGATGAACCGGATAGATAGGTGCCGTCAGAATGTCCGCCGACGAACAGGCGCGACGTACGCTGGTATCATCCCAGCCAAACTTGAAAATTTCGCGCTCGGATATCTCTTCAAAAACCTTGGTACGGCCCGACGCTCTTTGATTGAAATTCAGGAGCCTGCGATAGTGCATCAACCCATAGTGCTCTGCGTCGACGTTCTTCCACATCCAATACAAACCTGTAAGTTCGCACCAGTTTGGATTGCGCTCAGATATCGAGTCTCCTGTGTCGTCACGCACCGCAAACTCCAGCCTTTCAGACGAGAGTGCAGCGCCAACGTGGATAGGCGTAAAGCACTGCGAACGGATTGCGGGTGAATTTTTATGGTAACAAACGCCGATGAATACGTCTTTGTGTTTCATTTTCTTTTAGGCTTTCAACAGCCATTCACTTTCGGGCAAGTGGAAAAGCAAAATCTAGCGACATGCGACTTCAGTTGGCAATGAACTCATACTGCTCATTATGAAGTGCAGTTTCCCTCTTTTTTGAACAAGTGGAAGATGCTTTCTTGGCCATGCAACCAAGTTTTGTATTCCCGTTTTCACGAAAGCGAGTAGTTAAACGCTTCATAGTCTTCCCGGTAAAAGTCGAAAATCAAATCAAGCAACTCCCTATCCTCTTCCGGAAAAAAGGAAATAGATTTTCGCTTGTGTGGCATGTTTGGTAGCTCCTGACCAACAAGGTCACACACTTCGGACACAGGTGCAGACAACCCTTCTTCGAACTTAAAGACCTTTGTGTATTTCGTGACAAATTCAACCTGTGGCCTGATATGGTTGTCATAAACGTAAGGGTTTTTCTGATACCTTCCGAAGGTCGAAACAACCCACTCTTTGAACGGCAACTGCGCCTTGTCCTTGCGCATTTTGTACTCGCTTATCAGTCTCTCGCGTGGGTCACGCACCAGGGCAAATGTAAAGTCACAGAAGTCGTGGGAAACAAACGCTTCTAATAACTCGGCGTGCATATGCTGCGGTGTGCACTTGGCGTAGCCAAGCGGCGACCTATGTATCAGAGCGCTCTTCCCCCCCCCAGACCGCGAAGCGCATGCTCTATACTGCTGCCGCCTGTTTTGGGAATATGAACAAATTGCACTAGTTTGGTTGCAAACCGGAAAATCGGCATCGACAGTCCTGTCATTTCAAGCGGTTGTAAGTCCCCAATGGCTTAGACTTGGTCTTACCTATTAGGTCCCAAAATGGTTAACACTATTACCATCCTGATCCGAAGACCTTTTCACCATTAAACTATGAAAGAATAATGGCCCGCTCATTGTTTTTCCGACTGGCGGCATAATTCTCGTTTCGATAGCCAAAACTTCAACCAAGCTCAGACCTAAGTCGACTGACCATCAGCAAAAAGTATGTCGCCACGCCGCTGCATTTCAGAACTTGCATAACGCTCGAAAAGGCTCTGCTGTTTCGAATTTACCTGCCGCGTGGGAATATCCAACTGAAATAGAGCTTCGGAAATCCGGGCTCTTATTTCTGGTACGTCATCCGCCTGCACACAGTATCTTGTCAGATACCACGTCACAAACTTTCGCTGGAACACCGGATCAACCTCGCTTGGCCGAACACAGGCCTTTAGCAGGCTGTCAATGTTATTCACATGTGTGGTCGCAAGCGCATAGTCAGACTTGGCGAATGAAACCACATGTGCGCCTTGCACCAAGGCTTCGAACAACACGCCTGAGTTTCCACCGACAACGCATGAAGCTCCGCGGATCAATCCATGAATCGAGCCGTCAGAAATTTGGACGCTTTCGAACCTCCGTTGCAGATCGCTCAACAAAGACGTCACTGCCCCCGCTTTACAGGATGGATGACGCTTGATGACGAGGGTTTGACCCAGCTTGTCACAAAGTTCAGCCAAAGCAAAAGCGACTTCGCCTGGCTCTACGTGATTGAGTTCAGCAACGGTATCATCAATCGTCTGTAAAGGCAGAAACACATATCCGCCTTGCGGACGTCCCGTATGGCTCGGTTGTTTGTATTTTGAGGAATTGCTTTCCGCTTGCGACTTGGCCAGCCGACTTACAAAGCTGTCAGCCTCCTGCGGTGCAATCGCTTCAATACTTTCCAGAAATTTTGACGGCGTTTTGGCAAGCTCAGAAAACCCCGAATACCCAAGTCTGTCCAATGTGTAATAGGGAGAGATGTAGCTCTCTTTGAACCGCAGAATGTTACCTTCGGGACCAATGGAGTGAAAACTGATAACCAACTGATTTGGCTTATAAACACGAGGGCCTTTGTCAGCCCCAAACGGCAACCTGATCGGTTGAACGCGAACCGAAAGATCACTGAGCGCCAGCATGAGTGATGTGTAGAACATCCTATGCCGATCGCCATCTGCCTGGTTGAACAGATGGCCCTCCGACAGCTCAAGAATAACTTCTACAGCGGTATCTGACACGGTTAATCCCTCAACTCGCCCATCGGGTATAACAATCGTCCAATGACACGGCGAAACTTCTTGTCTTGGCTTCGTGCAAACTTAACTGGGTCAGAGTCAAATTGTTCGACCCAACCGGCCCGACGTTTGGACTTAATAATCGGACGAAGGATCGGGCGCCAAATGCGCAGCACCCCGAACGGGCCCAGTACATCCCAATCTGGAAAGCACATTTTTACAATTCGGCGATCACGCCTTTTTTTTGTCCAGTGAGAGCGGGCATATTTAGCTGGGTTTCGCTTGTATTGCGCCTTGGTTTCAGGCGTAAGTCGGCGCTTCCAGACTTTTCTGAGAATTGGCGCCAAAAGCCAAAGCCTCCAACCGAAGATACCGTAATTTACAATGATCTTCGGCCGCTTCCTAACAGCCTGGGGTCGCTTTTCGGGTACATCTTCAATCGGCTTATATCGGTCATACACTTCGGCGACCAACGCGATTTCTTCTTGATACAACGAGGTGCTTTCAGGCTGTTTACGCTCGCCTTCAAACAGGGAGTTGGACGTCAATCCCAGCCAGTCCTTCGCAATTTCCGCGTTTGCGTCATGGGTCAACGCCTTGATGTGGTCCTCGTCCTCTATAGACAATTGCCAAGGTTTAGGCATTGGAAGGCCGCGCGACTTTCGCCAATTGCTTAACTTCGTTGTGATTTCTTCGATGAAATCCAGATAGGATTCCCGCGTGCGGAAAGATCGGGAATTGTAACTGCGGATGAGTTCCACATGTGGGCCCGACAATTGAACCGAATTTGCCTGAGACTGCGAGGGGCGCGGAAGTTCAGCCAACATCTCCAGGCTCGTTGAATGAGCAAAGTCAAAAATCAGGTCGTTGTTCAGAATTTTCGAGCTCTGGAATAGCCTGACCTTGATATTGTCCCGGCCAATTTTACCGGCCCAGGCGTTAAGGACGTTCCGGTAATCCAAGAACCCTGCGACCTCGGGCCGTTCCAGCCACTGGGAAATCGGGACATCTACGCGCCCCATTGCGCCGCCTGCGACGAACTCGCAGTATTGCGCATTCGCCCATTCGACCTGATCGCGAAGGTAAACGATCATTTCAACTTCGTAGCCGTCGAAATAATCAGGAATCCTGTGCGCGTTTTTCTGCAGAAAATAGGCTTCGCTCGAGAGAACAATGGTGTGCACTCGATCTTCCATCAATTGCAGGCCGCGCTCTATGTATTGCCTGAAATACCGGTTGTCCGCGACAACATAAGGCACTACTTCGGCGTGCCCTGCTTGTTTGTGTGGTCGGGTTTTCTGCCAGAACAGCCCAATTTCCGGATACCAGACGCCATTGCGCATTAACTCTGGCCTGTTCTGTTCCAACAGGTGTTGAATGAACGTGCTGCCCGTTTTGGTCGAACCTATATGAACAACGATTCTAGGTTTCTTGAACGACGCTTTGCTTTTCTTCTCGGCCAAGGTCACGCGTTCATTGCGCGCGTAGGTATTGAGCAAAACCTGAAGGTCATGTTCGGAAGAGCCCGCAGGAGCTTCCTTGAGCGTTACCTTGTAGAGTTCGTCTTGTGGTATCGGCTTTCGCGAAATCACATATTCAAGAATATCCTGGCGATCTGCGAGAATACTGGCCGCAATCAACGGATACCCGGACGTACGTGATAGTTCCTTGTTACTGTGAACAAATTCAGACGGAATCTCATTTGCCGACAATTGGCAGAATTCCAGCAACTCTTTTACACGCTGCAAGAACGTGCTCCGTTCGCCCTGCCCAGCAGACGCCGCAAATGTGTACGCATCTCCGTCAACCATCGACGCTAGAAATTGCGCGGCATTATAGGCCAAATGCTCTCGCAGCGGGCTGTTCGGATCGTTGGCTCCAGCCGCAACCAGAGTTTCGAATGTTGATCGGAAGTTTCTGAACATCAGTTCGAAGTCACGCGCGTTGCGTGCTCGACGTGCTGTTGAACCGACGCGAACGCGATAGGCTGTCGCATCGACATTGCACAAGCTGACATCACCCGCATTCACCAGGGCATTGACAAGAAATGCCCTTTCTTCCCACTGCGGCGTCTGAAAGCGGATTTCTTTCTGCAGCAAAAAGTCACGCCGGTATAACCATACCCAAAAATGCCTGTTGTTCAGAATGATTGGGTCGGACACGAAACTGGTCCGGGGAACATCTTCGGTGAAAAACCTCTCACTTCGATCAGGTCGCTTTTCCACAAGATCGTCACCGACGAAGATCGCTTCATAGGCTTTACGGCCACGCACCATATCAAACTTGCCAGAGTCCGCACGCTCATACAGCTTGGCAAACGCACTTGGATCTTCCAGCCAATCGTCGCCGTCAAGAAACCAAATGTACTCACCTCGCGCCGCTTCAATTGCCTTGTTACGCGCGAATCCCTGTCCAACATTCTTTTCCAGGACAATTGGGCGAATTCTCTCGTCTTCGGTTGCCAGACGATCAATGATGTCCTGACTTGAATCTGGCGAGCAATCGTTGACCGGAATTATTTCGATCTCGCGCAAAGTCTGATTTTGAACAGAGGATATGCATTGTTCAATATAAGCCTCGACGCCATGGACGGGGATTATGACTGATACCTTGGGCGGCTGATCGGCTTGACTGGAATGACAAGGAAGTTCGTAGGGCCGATTTTCCTCGATAAAATCCAAAACGTCTTCAATTTCGCTCGGCGCTTCTTTCCCTGGCACGTTGTAGATCGTGTACCAAAGGTAGAAATAGTGGAACAACTCTTCGAGACTACGTTCCCGAGTACGATGAGGAATGCGCTTCCGATCATCCGTCAGCCCCCACCCGGCATAGAACGGCGCGCCGAAGCAAACGACCTCTTTCCCGGCAAACAAAGCTTCCAGCCCCATCTGGCTGGTGCCCACATATACTTTGTCGACCTGATCAAATATCGCGAACGGGTTGACCGGCTCTCGGATCAGACGGACCCGGCCTGTGGATGTGAGATGAGAATAGTATCCGCTTCGGGTTCCCTTTTCCCAAGCCGTGTCGGGGTGCGTTTTAACCAAAACCTCGGCATCCGGGTTTTCGTTAAGCGCAGCCACCAGCATATTCTGGAAGTCAGCCTTATCGACCTTCCCATAAATGGTGGATGCATCTGCATACGCCTGATCGCATACCAGAACACGTCGCTTATAAGCCGGGTTTGCAGCAGGCGCCCGCATGGGTTGTGCGTTGTACTTGCTGATCCGCTGACCTGCGATGCGCTGAATAAGTACTTTCGCACGTGAAAGTTCCGCCTCGGACAGCGTGTCTTGACTGTTTAGCTTTTGGTTCAGACGGTTTGGGAAATCGGCCATAAAGTAATGAGCAATGTCGTCATATACATATCCCAGACAAGCATAGCGGGGATTATTCTCGCGAAAGGCGTGTGACCAACTATGGGTGCTTGCCAGGAAACCCTGCTCAAACAAGATTAGTTCGGCATTGGCTGGCATGACATCGAACAAACCCAATAGGCCCTTATGGGATTGTTCTTCTTTTTGCAGAATCGTGCCTAATCCAAAAAACACCTTGCCCTTTTTGGCGTTGGATTGCTTGAACGAAACGATATTTGGAAACAGATTTCTAAGGTTGGCGCCGTAGCTTCTTTGAAGTGTCTGCTCGACATAGCCAAAGGTGACTGCCTCATCTTTCAATGAAAGAACGTATTCGCGAATATCTCGGCCAGGCACATGACTAGATTGCCGAAGCGCCAAAAACTCCAAAAAGCTGGTTTTCTTTTGCGTAAAGTTTCTTTTCATTTGTGGCGCCATTCGGCCTTTCTCAGGGCATCATAATTCGGGGTCATTTGGTCAATTCGGACACAGCTACCCGCAATTTTGTTTCAAGGTTTGAACCTGAATTTGGCAAACCGCGCTCGACCGCTTCGGCAAACATTTCTTCCCATTGCGCGAATATTTGCTCTTCAGAATAATGCGATTCGAACCGCTTTAGCGACGCTTGACCCATCTCTTCCCGCAGTTTCGCATCAGCCATTACGCGCTGGATCGCAGCGGCCAAGCTTTCGGACGGACAGCTCGCGTCGCACAAAATACCGTTGTCCTCTGTGATCTGTTCATTCACTCCGCTGCAATTTGCGAAGCCTATCAAAGGCAACCCGTGTGCCATAGCCTCGAGCGTGGATAACGGAAAACCTTCGAAGAAGGACGACAGGACAAAAGCATCCGCGTCCCTGTAACATGCATATGGGTCGCTGGTTTCACCTACGAATTCAACGCTATCGGCAATCTTCAGATCAGAAACCTGTTCTTCAAGGTTTTGACGCTCTGGCCCGTCTCCGACGATCCGTAGAACCCATTCCTCAGCTTCCGGCAAGCTTTTTGCGAACGCCTCAATCGTCAAGTGAACATTCTTTCTGGGAACAAGTCTGGCGACAGTCAGCAAAACTTTTTTTTGCTTGGTTGCATCCCCGGGGCAAGCCGCTTGCTCTGGCGCCTTAACCGTATTTGGTATGACGCGAATACGTTCACGCATAAACCCCGGCAATGTTGACCGGAACCCCTCGGTCAGCAAGTGAATGAGACTGGCTCCATAAAAAGCCACTTGTCTCTCATGCATGGTATTTGTGCCTATCCAGCGTGGAAAGCGAGGATCAATATGTTCGGACAACACCAACGGCACGCCGGCGCGATGCGCGCATCGCACATAGCGTTTGAATGTGCGGTTCATATGCAAACCAACAAGCAAATCCAGTGTTCGGCTTGCGATCGCCAATAACATCTGGTCATCGGTGCGCTCATTCCCTGCCTCGCTCAAGCGAACTAGGTCAATGGTTTCGTCAAGGGGCCACTGCGACGGCACATCCTCGTCTTCAAAGGTGAAAACCGTCACATCGTGACCTCGTTTGGCCATCGAATTCGCCATCATCTGACCGACGTTTTCAGTGCCCCCTCTTCCCTTTGTGATAAAGGGAATGAAAAATCCAATTTTCATCTTTTGGATGGGCGGCGGGGACATCAACATCTTTCTGGCAACTGGGACTTGCTCAGGCGTCGTGTTCCACATCCAGTTGACTTGCTTCAGTTGGCCATTGAACCCTTGCTCGGCAGCGAACCCTGCGGGGAAACGCCCGTCGTTTTTTAGCGTTTCAATGTCCCCGTTCGCCCGTCGCAAAGCCCCTGTTGGCAAGGGGCCTTTTCCACGTCTGGCAATTCCGAACACGTTGTAACCGTGATGGATAAACCTGCCATCCGAAAGATCGAACCCAGCGTCAGCCAGAACATACATCAGCGTCCCAAGGTTCCAACCCGAGTTTACATGCCCGCCAACAACATTGTGCTTGAAAGGCGGGACAGCAATGAACAAGCGTCCATCCGGCTTCAGCACTCTGCGAATTTCACTGAGCGCGCGTCCCGTATCAGACACATGCTCTAACACATGCGCACACCAGACACAGTCAAGGCTGGCATCCGCGAGCGGGTGCATGTCGCAAATGTCTAGGTCTGGCAACAACTCGATACCCGGCGGAAAGCCGGCGTTGTCGGCATCAAGATAGGCATCCATATCCATGCCAGATGCCACGACTTCCCAACCCGCATTGAAAAAGCTTCGCGCCGCCAGCCCCGAACCTGTCCCAATGTCAATAATGCGCCCTTTTTCCGGAAAACTGGCAATGACTTCATCTACTAGGTCTTTTTGACCGTTAATCGACTTGGTGACTTCGATGCTCATTCGGCTCACTGAAACTGAAATCCCTTAGACAATTCTTCCGGCCCGACCTGAAGAAGACGCCCTGAATTGACAATATTTAGTGTCTACCATCTTTGTGCATGGGTGCAACGCCGTTTACGAACCCGACTGCAAGCAAGAGAGAGCAAAATCTCGAAGTGCCGGGATCGGCAATTACTAAACAGTACCAATTCGATTGCAGACGAACGACGGCGCACCGTGCCGAGATCACTCAGCAAGCACGGCGCAGCGATGTAAATTACGGAACAGGAACTCAAGCCGGGGCATCAAAACAGGCGGCCAAGTTGACTTGAATACCCTCGCAAGCAATGTTGGATTGCGGTCCAAAAAATACGAATGGGTTGAACAATGACGATGGTCTCAATGCGGGTAATTCTCTCGGCTACAATAGCAATTCTATTAGCCGTCGGAGCGAATGCCCAAGAAACCTTGCCGCGCACCCTCTTTATCAATGTCGATGTTTTCGACAGCGAGAATGCGGTGGTTATCGAAAACGCCAATGTTCTTGTCGAGGACAATCTGATTGCCAAGGTTTCGACAGACCCGATCGAACCGGATAGCGCTGTTGTTATTGACGGCCAAGGGCGGACCTTGATCCCGGGCTTGATAGACGGGCACAACCACATCATGCTGCCGACTTCACCGCTGGCATTGGCGTACAACCTTCACTGGACATACACCGGTGCCCTCGTCACGCGCGAAGCGGAGCGCATGCTGATGCGGGGCTTCACGACCCTGCGGGATGCGGGCGGCCCGTCCTACGGTATAGCAAAGGCCATTGACGAAGGTATCGTTCCCGGACCGCGTATCCCTTATCTTTAGCACTCTCGGCTTAAACCGCGACAGGGCGCTCGCATTCTCTCCGACACCGGTTCCTAGCAGGCAGGGTTGGAGTTAGAGTAATCCAGACAAGAACTTAACGCTTTGTTTTCTATGCACGTTGCCGGCTTTCTGATTACCCTTGGTGTCCTCTTCCTTGCCGGATTGGCGGCCGATCAATTTGGTCGGGCCACGCATCTTCCTCGTGTTACAACCTTGCTTTTCCTCGGTCTGATCGCCGGGAACGCCGGAATGGGGTTGATCCCACTCGACGTTGCAATGTGGTTCGACGAGATATCCATTGTGGCCTTGACGATGGTCGCGTTTCTTCTTGGAGGATCTTTGACTCGCGAGAACCTGGTCCAACATGGCCGAGCCATTCTGACGATTTCGGTTTCAATCGTGGTGGCAACCCTTGTTATTGTATCTGCCGGACTGACCGCAATTGGCGTACCCTTCGGGTTGGCGTTGGTGCTGGCGGCAATTGCTACGGCTACAGCTCCGGCCGCAATGACAGACGTGATCAATCAATCTGGGGTGTCCAACAGCTTCACCGAGACATTAAAGGGCGTCGTCGCAATTGATGACGCTTGGGGTCTGTTAGTTTTCAGCATCGCCTTAGTTCTGGCCGGTCATTCGGATGGTTGGGCCACAGTCACGACCACGGCGATTTGGGATTTCGGAGGGGCTATTTTGTTGGGTTCCGCACTAGGCGTGCCATCCGCTTACCTGACTGGCCGCTTGAAACCGGGAGAGCCAATGCAGGCAGAAGCAGTGGGAATAGTCTTTCTTACAGCGGGCCTCGCGCTTTGGCTGGAGGTTTCATTCTTGGTCGCAGGCATGGTTGCGGGCGCAGTGATCGGGAATCTTGCCCGCCATCATGATCGTGCTTTTCACGAGATCGAACATATTCAGTGGCCGTTCATGATTTTGTTCTTCCTACTGGCTGGCGCCACGTTGGAAATTGAAGCCTTCGGTTTGATGGGCTGGGCTGGTGCTCTTTTCCTATTCTTGCGTGCCGTGGCCCGCCTTGTCGGAGGTTACTGCGGAGCAAAACTGGGCGGCCTGCCTCGCCGTCAGACCCGCTGGTACGGTCCCGCTTTGTTGCCACAGGCTGGTGTCGCGGTAGGTATGGCCCTTGTAGCTGGAGAACAATTTCCGCATTGGGCCGCGTCGATCATGGCCTTTACTCTAGCCAGTACTGTGGTCTTCGAGGTGTTGGGGCCGCCACTGACTCTCATGTCAATCAAACGCACGGCTGACACGGACTAGCAGATTGGTCAGTGACTATTCAGACTGGATTGACTCAAGGAAGGCGAGCAAATTCGACAACGGCAGGCCTACCATCATAGGTTGCCCATTAGTTAGAGCCACTGCGATTTGTTGGTCTGTCTCAAACACCGCGCCAAAGATTGGCATTTCGCCGCCATGGGCGAGCAATTGTGAACGACCATCAATCTGTTCAGCTATGCGAACTATCGGAAACACACCGTCGTTTTCGCCCGCCAATTTGGTTAGGTCGGGTGTTCGAATAGCCAGCATTTCGGCCATTGGTCCGTCTCCGGTCGCTTCGAAACCGTGACATTGCCAGCAATACGTCCGGTACAAATCTCGTCCCTCATCGACGCTGACCTCCTGCGCTAGTACGGGCCCCGTGACGAACAGTGCCAGTAAAATCCCGCGAACAATCTGCATACGCTCCTCCAATTAGCTGCCCCGGATGCAAATCTTATTAATGCGCATCCTTAAGAAACTTCTTTGACCTCGCTCATGTTGCACCCTTCAGCACGAAGATTGGCGTTTAGGTCGAATGGCGCTTGAGCACGTGCCAAATCTAATCAAGGCCAGCCTCCAACTACGCCACGTCGTCATTGACCTCAGCACCCTTGCGCCCAGACGGCACTCCTTCCAATGCGTTCAAATGCCAGCGAATTCGCCAGAGGTGATAAGACACCCGATGCAGCCATCTGAGAGCATCCAACCGAGCCCAAACGACGTCGTCCGGCAGACTGTCAGTTGCAGCGTCGGAGATGAGCAAGTCTCTGCGAAGTTTCCTCTGTCGCCGCATAAAACGGCGAAGACGGTTCAGCGTGCTTTCACACTGCACTGGATTGTCGATCTCCAAATAGCCGTCAGTCGCTGTAATCAACACCGAAGCAAGCCGTTTCAAACGCCGGTCTTTTGGTAACTCGCTTATCCGATCATCTTGGCTACACCGGTAAAGCAGCCGGTCAAGATGGTCGAGGACATGGTACATACCCTTGATGCTGGATATCTCTGCGTCGGACCTGCTGGGCAGTTCAATCTTGTCTAGGTACGAGCGCGCTTCCGATACAGCAGTCTCAATGCTGTCCCGCCCATAGTCGGGTCCGCTTGGCTGAGATGCCCCGATACATGACCGAAGGTGCGCCACTTCGGCCCTTACAATTTGTTCGACTGCGGCTTTTGCTGCATCCACCGCTATTTCCGGCATCCCGAGGACGAGAGGATCCAGAGGTCTCGTTAAGTCAGCCCCTTTGTCGGATACGAGCGCCTCGACAAATCTGGCGAAAGGTTTCGCGAACGGCAAGATCAGCGCCACACCTATGGCGTTGAAGAAACTATGGAACGCGACAAGCGCGGTCAGAGAGTTTCCAGCCCCCGTCCCGCTTACAAAGACCGCAGTAAACGGCCCTAGCAGGAAAAATGCCATTGCCCCTGTCATCACGTTGTAGATCACATGAGCAAAACCGGTGCGGCGCGCCATCGTGCCCCCACCCAAGGTGGCCAGAACAGCGGTGAAAGTTGTCCCCACGTCCATTCCAATGACCAGTGCCGCTGCTTGGGGGAAGTTCACGGCACCGGCGCTCAACGCAGCCAATGCCGTTGCAACACCAGCACTCGAAGACTGCGTCACCATGGTGATAACGACACCGATCAATACAAGCTTCAGCCTGCCCAGCAGCGTATCAGGTGGAAAATCGGCAGGGGTAACTACGCCGCGAAAGGCGTCAAGCCCGGATTTGAGTTGCTCGATCCCAATGAAAATCAAGCTGAATCCGGCCAACGCCAGCCCAAGGCCGGCAACCGCTTTCCTTCCCGAAAGCGCCAGCAAAGCCCCAACAAAAACAACGGGCAACATCACTTGCCCCGACTCTAACTTGAACCCCAAGAGCGCGACGAGCCAACCTGTCATGGTAGTTCCGATATTGGCCCCAAAGATGATCCCAAGCGCTTGGGGAAACGTGAGCAGACCAGACGCGACAAATCCGACGGCCGCAACTGTGGTCGCACTGGAAGATTGGATTGCAGCTGTCGTGACCGCGCCTGTTACGGCCCCGGTAAACGGTGTCGACGTGAACCGGCCCAAAATATCCCGCAGTCGCGCCCCTGCCAAAGCCTTCAATCCGTCCGTCATCAACAGCATTCCGACAAGGAACAGGCCGATGCCGCCCAAGGCTGGTAACAGGTTCCAAAACATCACGAATAGCTTTCCACCCTAAATCTCACACCGCCTAACACGTTTGCTTTGCCTTTAAGTTCGACGACAAACGACAGTTGGTTTGCGTTCAGCCTCGCAGACCCGACGCCGCGAGTTGATTGACATAGATCAAAGCACCAACATGAAATACATAGTGAAATTCGAATGTTTCAACATATTCTACGTTCACCGTCCTGTCCCCAAGTAACACAAAGGTGAACGGAATTTTGAAGGAGTGGAGGTTCCACCCACGGGGGCTCGGCAGGAGTGATGGCGAGCCCCCAGTTAGTTGATTGGCGCCGAATGCGCCCAGACGTTGAGACACAAGGCATTCGGTGCAGCTTTGACCAAAGGATTAAGTCGCTGCGCCAATCGAGACAAAAAGAGAAGGACGCCACTGACGGCGTTCGGAATGGGCAGTTGGCGGAAATCACTTATGAACTCTGTTGATCCAAACGAACAGAAACTCAGACGGGCCCTTACTACCCCGTTGCTCACGCTTTATGGCCTTGGGGTAACGGTCGGAGCTGGCATTTACGTTTTAGTCGGTGCAACAGCAGACATTGCCGGACCGTTTGCGGCGTTGTCGTTCGTTGTAGCTGCGCTCGTCGTATCACTCACCGCGCTTTCGTATGCAGAACTCGCAACTCGATTTCCTGTCAGCGCAGGTGAAGCAGCCTATGTTGAGGCCGGATTTCGGAAAAACTGGATGGCGGTTTTCGTTGGGCTCGCGGTGGCAGCCTCGGGCGTTATCTCCGCTTCTGCCGTTGCGATTGGCGCAGCATCATACCTTCACGCTTTGACCGGTTTTGCGATCCCTATTTTGACTATCAGTGTTGTTTTGATCATGGGTCTAATCGCGCTTTGGGGGATCACTGAGTCGGTCTTTGTCGCGGCTGTCATCACGATCATTGAGATCGCAGGTCTTCTTTTTGTGATTGGCTGGGGCATGTCGATCCAAGATCCGCAGGGATATGGGATCAGTTCGATGCTTCCGCCGCTGGAACTCGACGCGTGGAGAGGCATTTTCGCAGCATCACTTCTCGCCTTCTTTGCATTTGTTGGCTTTGAGGACATGGCCAATGTCGCTGAAGAGGTTAAAGACCCTGTGCGCACCATCCCAAAAGCGATTATGCTAACGCTCGTTCTGGCGACCGTGTTGTATCTTGGAACCTCAATGACCGTTCTACTTGTTGTTCCGATCGATGTTCTTTCGACGTCCGCAGCACCCCTCGCGCTTGTGTTTTCAAACGCCCCCGAGGTGATTAAACAGGGCTTTTCCGCAGTCGCGATTGTGGCGACAGTCAACGGAGTACTGATCCAGATGATCATGGCCTCGCGGGTGATCTACGGACTAGCTGACCGTGACCATTTGCCGAAGGTTCTGGCGATAGTCCCTAAAGCAACACAGACACCAGTAGTTGCTACTTTGCTGGTCGTGGCGATCATCGTACTGCTGACTCAAACTTTACCGATTGGTACTCTGGCAGAGCGCACATCCCAGATCGTTCTGGGTGTCTTTGTACTTGTCAACATTTCGCTGATCCTGCTGAAGATGCAGACGGACGAGGCTGCCAAGCACGTCCGCGTTCCTCTTATGGTACCGATCCTTGGGGTGATCACCAGCGCATTGCTTTTCGGATCTGGATTTCTCTAACTAAATACAACGACCCAAAGGCTTGCACGAGCTACCACGGCATATGACGACTGACCAAACTTCTATAGGATCAAAACTCTCGGCCTGGTGGCATAGAACGTTTGTGGATCTAGTTCAGCAGCTGCAATGGTCCTATCTGCCGCCATTGATGGTCTATTTTGCGGCCGGCGTGTCCGGCCTGACCTCGGTCGTCGGCGCTTTTTTCCTGAAAGATTACCTCGATTTATCCGCCTCTTTCGTTGCAGGACTCGCGTTTTGGGCCGGTATCCCTTGGATCCTCAAAATGCCGCTTGGCCATGTCGTGGACCTGTTCTGGCGCTGGAAGTCCCTGCTGATACTGTTCGGCGCATCCCTGATCACATTCTCTTTGCTCACAATGTATGGGCTTGTGACCGCTCCCGTGCAAATGGCGTCCATTATGCCACTGGAAGACTGGTATGTCGTCGCGTTGCTATTGGCGCCTTCGGGCTATGCCATTCAGGACGTTGTTGCCGACGCCATGACGGTTGAGGCGGTGCCAAAGGTTGACCCAAACGGCCTACCATTTTCGCCTGAAGAAACCCGTGCTCAGCACACGACGATGCAAACCTTGGGCAGAGTTTCCATTATTTCAGGGTTTGCCGCGGTTGCGGCTGTAAACATCTGGATTTTCTCTGGAAAAGAGGACTTGCAAAAGCCCGATCGTCTTGCACTTTATGGCCAAGTTTACCTGATAGCTCTGGCTATCCCTGTATTGTCCGTAAGCGGCGTCGTCCTTCACAGCTTGATCCAGCGTCAGCGTATAAGATCGGGCCACCCGCCCTACACACCGGATGAAGTCACCGAAGTCAAATGGTCCATATTGCTGGGCGGCCTGGCATTCGTTGTGCTTAGCATCGTGCTGGGAACCGCTGATTTCGAATTTGCGCAGGAAACAGTCTTTGCGGTTTCCCTGGCGGTAATCTTGTACCTCATGTCGCGCCTGCTCAAAGAGCTGGAACCGGCCCAAGCCAAAGCCTTAATCGGGACAGCGACAATCATTTTTGTTTTCCGTGCCGTTCCTCTGCCGGGACCAGGCCTGACTTGGTTTGAAATCGATGAACTGGGGTTCGATGAACAATTCCTAGCAATTCTGGCTCTGTTAACTTCGCTGCTGGCGTTGCTGGGGTTAATCGTTCTCCGGCCGTTTATGGCCAATCGCTCCATTGCGCATGTGGTAGCATTGCTGACGATCGCCGCGGGCGTTCTCGCACTGCCCAACCTTGCCCTCTACTACGGTGTACATGAATGGACGGCGGCGCATACCGGCGGAGTTGTCGACGCAAGGTTCATTGCCATTCTTGATACAGCGGTTGAATCGCCGCTTGGGCAGATTGCCATGGTCCCGATGTTGGCTTGGATCGCACGCAATGCCCCAGTTCAATTGAAAGCGACCTTTTTTGCCGTGATGGCATCGTTCACAAACATGGCATTGTCGGCCAGCAGCCTCAGCACCAAGTACCTCAACCAGACGTACGTAATCACGCGCGCTGTCACCAACCCTGAGACCGGTGAGGTCACGTCCACCGCGGACTATAGTCAACTTGGATACTTGCTGATCTCTGTGGCCGTGATCTCAGTGATCGTTCCACTGGCTACAGTGTTCGTCGTTCAAAACTCGCGCTTCCGAACGAGCGAATGATTACTGGCTTTCCACCTCTCCCAGCAGAACTCTGAGATGTGAGACCGGGACGCCGATGTTTGAACCACCAAACTCGGGCAGGATCGCAGCATTGATGGCAACTACTTCGCCCCGCCGATTCAATGCTGGCCCTCCGCTCCCACCGGTCGTAGTCTCAGCGTCATAAACGATGGCGCTCCCACTCGTCCGCGCAACGATCCCCCGGCTTGCTAGCGGGTGAATCTTGCTTTGAGCGGAAAGCCGGGACGCTATCGACCAAAAGTTCATCGTTCCTTCTGCCTCCAGTTCCTCTAGAAAGCTCGGACCAGCCTGCGCGATCAAAGCTTTCAAACCCGTTGGATATCCCAACAGATAAAGCTCTTCACCGACGCGCGACGTGGCATCCGCCAAAGGAAGGCCGCGGTCCTGAACGCGGCTTGGCTCAACTGCCAAAATCGCCAAGTCTGCCGCTTCACTGAACCGGACCAAACGCGCCTCTATTGGTTTCGTCTGATCAGGCAAATAGGCCAGCAGCCTCAACATCTCTGGCTCAAGACCAGCGTCGCTCAGCGCTTTCTCTCGGTTCCCCGAGGTCCAGGGCAAAGCGACATGGCGGTTGGTGGCCATCAATGGCACCCCAGCAATCAAAAACCCTGTTCCGGTGAACTGAAATTCTGCAGGTTCGCCGGTCCCGTCCGGTTCTATCCAAGGCTGGCCAAACGGGGTCCTCTGGTTTTCTCCGTTCGGTCCCAAAACGTGCCGCAATATCTTCCCGCTTTCCACGTGGCGCAATCCATAAGCCCCCTGAAGGAAAGCTACAGATCGAGTGGAGGCAGCTATCACCCGTGTGGGTGCCCCCGCCCGTTGCTCCAAGGTTCCAAGACGCTGCTCGGTCGACAAAACCTGGTTCTCAAAAGCGTCACGCAACGAAGCCAAGTCATCAGGCGTAAGCGCGTCTTCTCGCGTCTGAGCGAGCATAACTGCGACCGCTTCAATCTTGCGGGACTCCTGTTCAATACTATCCGCCAAGCGCCGGTCGTTTTGGTAAAGCAGGTACCCAAACCACGCGATCACAAGAAGCGTCGAAAGAACTGTGATCCTGAACAATATCGTCGTTTGAGAGGCAAGCCGCCGCCCACTATCGCGCAGGGCACCAGACATCTTTTTAGCGAAAGGTCGACGGCTCGTTCGGGTGTAAGCATATGCATCACTGAGGATATCCTCGACTGTATGGTGCGCGGGAAATGAGTGATCGCACAACCTGTATCGAGACATAGGACCCATTTCGCCAAACTCGATCATGTCGCCATGGTTAAGAGACGCCGATGAGGTTTTTTGTCCGTTTACCCATACATTGCGCCCTACCGATGCGGTTATTGTGTAACCGTCGTCAGCCCACTGTAGGGTCGCAATATCGTTATCATGGGGAGGCAGGTTGTCTTTAGGTCGAAGGTTTAGCACCCTGCCATTGTCAACTGAAACCGTTAGGGTTTTATCTACAAGCCAGTTCACGTTTCCGCGCGAGGGTCCGGTCAGGCTCTCCAGAAAGGCTCGCACCTCACCTTCACCAGCATTTCCTGAGGATGTAATGCTACTCGCTTCTGGTTTTCGCATTATGGCCCCCTATCCAAACGCGTGAGGGCATTCTACCACGCTGCAACACCAAACCCATGGCCTGGTGCGAATGTACAAAAAACGCATTTATACAAACACTTGCGATACCTGCCCGGATTCAACCAAAGACACTTATCAGGCCGCAACTCTAAGAAGGCCGATCCATGATCGACCCTCTGCATTGGCATTTTTTTGCATGGTATCGAGCCAACAGACCGTCTATTTCGACGATACCTTGATCTTACGGCTTGGATTCTGAGGCTCAGACTTCGGCATTTCGATGTGCAGAACGCCTTTGTCAAATTCAGCTGAAATCTTGTCGATTTCCACAGTGTCTGGCAGCGACATGGCTCTAGAAAAACTGCCATAGCTTCTTTCGCTGACACGTAGATCGCCCGTTTCATCATGCGCAATCTTCTTCTGACCGCGCAGGATTAGCCTGCGATCCTTGATTTCAATTTCCACATCATCCTCTTCGAGCCCTGGCAATTCAGCCGTCAGGACAATCGCAGAATCCGTTTCTTGGACATCGATTGCAGGTGAAATCGCACCTGTCATGTCAAGAGACGGAAAACCCGTGCGTTGCGCAGCCGTTTCCATTGGTAGGAAAGGTGATCCTCCCCCGAAAAAACGCGACATCAGGGTTTCCATTTCACGCCAAAAGTTGTCGGAGAGCGGATGCGTTCCAGTGAAAAGTTGCGGGGATTTTTTGTCTTCTAGCATTTTTTGAGCCTCCTCCTTTGGTCTGATTTCGCGCGCGCAACATTATGACAGAAAAAGCCGTCAAGGACCTTGATCTTGCGCAAGCATGCAACCTCATCCTTCGCCAGATCGCACGCACCGGTTGAACGAACAGAATCGGGTAACATCGCCCACCAAGCTTGCCATGTCGTGGTGGATTTAACACCAATCTCAGTAGTCTTGATCGGAACCCCAGGTCAGCCTAGCGTTTATTTTGAATGAGCCCGAGCTGCCTAGCTTTAGCACAGTGGAGCGAAACCGTATGAAATGGCTTTATCTGGCGCTGATTTACGTTTTGCTGATCTTGGCTCCCTTGGGTTTTTCTTGGTCTCTGGGATGGCCACCACGATCCTTTCATCAAGAGCTCGCGTCCGGGCTTGGAATGCTTGCGTTTTCAATAATCTTAGTCGAGTTCCTGCTGTCTGGGCGGTTCAGGTTCATCTCTTCCGGCTTGGGTATGGATGTGACCATGCGGGTGCATCAGTTGATGGCGCGTACAGCACTCGGCTTTGCGCTGATACACCCGCTTCTGTATCAGGGTACGCCTTCTGGCGGACGCCGACCATGGGATGAAACAAATCAAATTACGATTTTGACCGACTTTTCAGCGCTGGTATCGGGCATCGGCGCATATTTTTTACTGTTCATTCTGGTCGCCTCGGCAACTGCCCGTAAATCCCTTGATTACAAGTACGAGACATGGCGCCTCTTTCACGGGCTGGGAGCCTTGGTGATTGCTTGCCTGCTGTTGCACCACACGGTCTATGCTGGGCGCTACGGTGGGCATCCGCTATTGGCGTATCTCTGGCTTACCCTGACCAGTATTGCAGTTGGAACTGTGCTGTATGTCTATCTCGTTCGGCCTTTACGTCAGAGGAAAAGGCCGTGGCGCGTCACTTCTGTGTCTCGACTAACACCGAGGCAATGGGAGTTTCGCATCAAGCCAGATGGTCACAACGGACTAACCTTCGAAGCAGGGCAGTTTGCCTGGCTAAACGTCGGCCACAGTGCTTTCTCGCTGCACGAGAACCCATTCTCGATTAGTTCGGCACCAGCCGAAGGCTCCGAAGTTTCATTCCTGATAAAGGAACTTGGGGATTTTACATGCAGTCTCGGACAGATCGCCCCGCAAACCCGGGTCTATCTGGATGCCCCACATGGGAATCTGTCGATCAGCCACCGCCCTGAGACAGGAATTGTTTTAATCGCAGGTGGTGTCGGGATCGCGCCCATGTTGAGCATTATGCGTCAAGTTCGACTGAGTAGAACACAGCGCGATCTCAAGCTTATCTATGGCAACCGGGTGGAGGAGCAGATTGTTTTTCGCCAGGAATTGTCCAAAGAAGAAACAGTATTTGTTCTATCCGAACCGCCAAGGGATTGGTCCGGAGAGACAGGCTTGATCGACGGTCCCCTGTTGGATCGCAATTTGTCTTCTGAACAATTTGAAAGCTGGCTTTTTGTTCTCTGCGGCCCCCCTGCCATGATGGACGCCGTCGAAGATCATCTGATCGCACGGGGCACCGCGCCCCACCGGATTTTGTCTGAAAGGTTTGACTATGATTAGACTGCTCAGAAACCTGCCCACACGCAAACAGGTGAAGTTCGCAGTTTGGTGCATCAGTTTCATAGTCTTCATCGCTGTCTTGGCCTTTTCCTTACGGTAACCAGGCAGACTATTGAGCCTTGGCTAACTTCAAAATTATCAGCCGAAAAAGGCTGATTTGCGTGGAGATGTATGTCGTCGCGAACTTACTCAAAAGACATGATCTGCGTGGACAGAAAAGGAATTTCACAACTCTCCCAAGTAACGCCTTTGATGGAGTTCAAGGGCAAAGCACGCCTCTTATTCATAATCAGCAATCTATTCAGACCGATTTATGGGAGGATCGGAATGACCGTACTCATCGCCTTCGCTACAGTTGAAGGCCAGACAGCAAAGATTGCGCGCTTCATCAGCAGTGTCGCGAAGAATGCCGGTTTCAATGCAAAGCTGTTCAATACCGATGAAATGTCCAGCCACGTATCGCTTGACGATGTGGTCAAGGTTGTTCTTCTGGCCCCTGTCCACGAGCGTAGACACCCCGAGTCATTCGAGGCTTTTGTCGCTTCAAATAGAGATGCCCTAATGAAACGAAAGTCTCTCGTGCTTTCCATCGGTCTAAAAGCTGCTTTCGTGTCAGGTCGAGAAGAAGCGCGCGACTATCTCAACGAAATGCTAAGGGGACCATGAACCAACTGTTCCTCAAAGACCTGGCCGACAAAACCCGGCGTGGTCTCCGCGGGCGGGTCGAGCTTGGCCGTTCCGGCGGCGGCAACAGCTATGGTTACGACGTCGTCCGGCGTCTTGGGCCCGACGGCCAACCCGTCACGGGAGAACGAATGATCAACGCAGCGGAAGCTGAGATTATCCGGCAGGTATTACATAACTTCACCGAAGGGCACTCCCCGAAAGCCATTGCGCGCCGCCTGAACACCGAGGGTGTCCCCGGTCCCCGTGGCAAGTTATGGCGTGACACCGCCAATCGAGGGCACCGAGTGCGTGGGACGGGCCTTCTCAACAATGAGCTTTATTTCGGCCGCCTGGTTTGGAACCGGCTGCGCTACATCAAGGACCCGGAGACCGGAAGACGTGTTTCCCGTCTCAACGATCCGTCCAAATGGATCATCGCGGAGGTCCCTGAGCTGCGGATCGTCGGGGATGAACTTTGGGAGGCCGTCAAGCAGCGACAAGGTGAGATCGAGGCCGAGCCCCGCGTCAAAGCCATCAAGGAAACCAAGTTTTGGGAGAAGCGTCGCAAGAAGCACCTTTTGACAGGTCTTGCATTCTGCGGCACCTGCGGAGGGCCACTCGCCACAGTCGGGCGCGACTACCTCGCCTGCTCTGCCGCTCGCAAACTCGGTACTTGTTCCCATAAGCAATCCATTCGTCGCAATGTCCTGGAAGACGCCGTTCTGGATTTGCTTCGTCAGCGTCTGATGCAGCCCGACGCAGTGGCCACTTTTACCAAGTCCTTCAGCGAAGCCGCCAACGCAGAAGCAGGCACAGCGGAGGTAGCCCGGACGCGTCTGCAATCCGAGCGGGACAAAGCTGCGCGCAAACTGAATGGGTTTTATGATGCAATCTCTGAGGGCATTCGCACCCCCGGACTTCAAGCGAGGCTCGAAGAACTCGAAGCGCAGATTGCCGATCTTGAGGCGAAGCTGTCTGAGCCTGCGCCCTCACCGGTGCGACTGCACCCAAATCTGTCCGAACTCTATCGCTCCAAGGTCTCCGATCTTGCACAGGCGCTATCGGATCCGTCGATCCGCACAGGGGCTTTGGAGATCATTCGGAGCCTGATCGAACGTGTCTCGGACCAACATGAACGGGATGGCGTGCAGATCGAACTGGAGGGTGCGCTGGCAGCAATGATTGGGCTGGCCCAGAACGACAAAAGCCACCTTGCGGCGGCTTGTTCGAGACTCTGTTTGCTAAAATTGGTTGCGGGAGCAGGATTTGGCCTTTGCCGAACGTCCTCAAAATTGACGTCCTAACGATACTCCCGTGCGCAACTCTTAGCTTAGTCATGATAAGTAGAAAAGTTTGGACGTATGCACCACCGGCATTATTGGGGCCGGTGAATTAATCCTCGCGAAACGCACGCTGAAAATACACAGTGAGCGGTTGCGTCAGATAACTTAGCGGAGTCCGGTTCTCGGTCTTGAGGAAGGCTTCGGCCGGCATGCCTGGGACAAGTGAGACATTTTCCAGGGCCTCGAGCGATGCCGCGTCGGGCATGAGGATCGCCTCGTAGAACGTTTCGCCTGTGGCTTCATCTCGCGCAGCATCAGCGGCAACGCGGACGACTTTACCTGCAACTTCCGGAGTCGTGCGTCGATTGAACGTGGTAAACATCAGCGATACATCCTGACCGGTGTAGACCTGCTCGATATCTGTCGGTGATATCCGTGCGGACACGTGAAGCGGTTGATCTCCGGGCACGATATACATCATTGGATCGGCTGCACGGACTACAGACTGTTCTGCAAAGACGCTTGATCCAAAAGTAATGCCGGCGACAGGCGCTCGGACATCGAGTCGGGACAGCCTTTCGATAAGCCCAAGACGCTGCTCTACCAATTCGAGTTCGTTGAAACCTAAGTCCCTTAATCGGCTTATTGCTTCTTCGCGGCGTTGGTCAAAAAGATTAAGTCTCTGGATTTCCAAACCTGATATCTGCGCGCGCGCTTCGGCAACGCGCGCCGTCAGACTGCCGATTTCTCCTTCGAGCTTAGCTTGGGCGCGTTGCAATTCGAGGAGGCGCGACGATTTCGTCAGTCCCTGATCAAAGAGGTTTTGTACATCAGCCAGTTCCTGCTCGATGAGCTTGAGCTGGCGATCAAGTGCCCTGCGCTGCGCCTCTACGCCTTCAATTTGTTGTGCAACTTGAGTCTTCTGTTCAGCTATTTGCTGGGCGTTTTGCGCGAGTGATATGCGACGCGCTTGAAAAAGACGTTTCTGCCCTTCTAGTTGCTCCGTGATTTTGTCATCTGGCACTAAAATCAGCTCTGGAGGAGTGTCGAATGTCACGTTCTCAACGTCATCACGCTCGGCTTCGAAGCGCGCCATGCGCGCGAAGATTTCCAAGAGCTGACCTTCGACGATCGCGAGTTCATTTTTGAGAAATGTATCGTCGAACCGCACAAGCACATCGCCGGCAGCCACTAGATCGCCATCGCGCGCGAAAATAGCCCCAACCACCCCACCGTCTGGATGCTGGATCACCTGCCGCTCGCTTTCAACCTCAATCACCCCGGAGGCCACCACGGCACCGGCAATCTGCGTCTTGACGCTCCAAACCCCAAGGACACCCAAGATCACGATGATCGCCGTTGCACCAATTGTGGTTGGCACGACGGCACTCCAGCTCTCCTTCTGTTCTGACATCAGCTTGTCTTTCCGCTGACGACGCTTTGAACCTGGTTGGCATTCTTCAACGTCGACTTAATAACTTCGTCTCGCGGGCCCTGCGCCGCGACTTTACCCTGGTCCAGAATAACCAGGTTGTTACACTCTGAGATCGCCGTCGGTCGATGAGTCATAATAACAACGGCTCTGTTGTCCGCCTTCATTTCCCGCACGACCGAGTTTAGGGCCTCAGATCCATCAGCATCCAGTGCCGAGTTCGGCTCGTCGAGGACCAAAAGCACAGGATCGCGATAAAGCGCGCGAGCCAATGCAAGCCGTTGCTTTTGTCCACCCGACAATTGCGCATCGTGGGTTCCGATCCGAGTATTGTACCCGTCAGGGAGTTTCTGAATAATGCCGTGCACCCGCGCTTTTTTAGCGGCCTTGATGACAAGTTCAGAATCCGGGTTTAAGTCCATTTGCGCGATGTTTTCGGCGACGCTACCATCAAAAAGCACAACGTCCTGTGGAAGATAGCCAATATGCTGACCCAATTGTTCCGGGCCATAATGTTCCAGCTTGGCCCCATTTAGGCGCACCTCGCCGGCGACGGGCGTCACAAGACCTACGATCACGCGAGCAAGAGTGGTTTTGCCGGAGCCGCTCTTTCCGATTACACCGAGCGATTCTCCTGGCGAAACCTGGACCTTCACGTATTTCAGGATCGGTTCATCGCCTCGGCGGACAACGACAGACACATCATTGATAAGGAGTTTGGCCTCGGGTCGCGGTAACTCAAGAGTTGGCTCACGCTCGCAGTTGTCGGCAAGAAAGGTTTTCAGGCGCTTCCTGCCAGATAGCGCATTCTGCACGATTTGCCAGCTTCCAAGGCTCTGCTCGACCGGTGCGAGAGCACGACCCATCAGAATAGAGGCCGCAATCATGGCTCCTGCGCTGATTTCATTTTGTAAAACGAGCCAGGCACCAACCGCCAGAATTGCAGATTGAAGGAAGAGCCTGAATGCTTTGCTACTGGCGGTGAAAGAGCCCGTCCAATCGGTGGCAGCGATCGTGCGTTTAACACCTTCCGCTCGCATGTCTTGCCACCGCTTTACCATTGCTTGCGACATGCCCTGTGCCCAGATGAGTTCGCCCCCTTCTTCGGCTTGATCCGCGAAGCGATCTGCCCGGTGTGAGAGCCCGTTGGCCTCGGTAAGCCTTTTATAAGTTACGAATTGGTTAATGAAAGCGACAGCGATCAGAGTCAGGCCGCCTGCGCCGGCCATCCATCCCAGATAGGGATGGAAGATAAAAATGCAGCCAATAAAAATGGGGGTCCATGGAAGATCCAGTAGCGACAAGAAAACTGGAGCTGTGAAGAAAGTTCGAATTGAGGCCAGCGCGTCGAGCGGGGCGGTCTGCTTATGTTGTCCACCCCGTACGGCAGTGTCTTCAAGTACGGCTCGGAAAACGGACTCGTCGAAAGCCGTCTGAAACCGGGCACCGGCACGCGCAGCGATGCGTCCGCGGGCAAACTCGATGAGCCCGTAAAACAGGTAAAGGATCGCGACAAGACCGAACAGGGCAACCAGGGTTTCCTCTGATCGAGAGGCAAGCACCCGGTCATAGACCTGAAGCATGAAGAGAGGCCCTGTCAGCATCAAAAGATTGGTGAAAATGCTGAAAACGATGACCGTTGCGACAAGCCGGCGAATATGCGGTCGGATCTTCTTAGGTTTGTCGCCACCGGTAGTCGAAACCATAAGAGATGCCCGCCAATACATTCTGTAAACGACAGTGATTTTGAAACCGGCTCCATCTCAGCACAAAATAGGTAGGGTTCTCAAGGAAATTTCCCTAATGGAGTCGCGAGGTGTCATTGCAAACTTGTCTGCTTTGCCCTGAAGTTGGCAGCCTCCTAATATCGGTCTCATTTATCCCGATTATTCTGCAGAAGTTTTACCAACCAAAGCCCTCCCTCGTCTCAAACCTGTTCGTTCCGACAGAGCCAGCGGTGCTTACAGTGCTAAAATTGCAGATTATGCGACCCCGAAGACTACATCGTCACTTGTCAGGTACAGAACATTATCAAGATGGATTGAGCCACCGGAATACTCTACCAAAACCCCAGAATCCTGCGTCGTGACTGTCAGGTCGTCAATCGACGTCTCTGGACCGCTGAATGCAAGTACATCTTGTCCGTTCGTGAAATCAGAAATCTGGTCATTTCCGTTGGAGCCGTCGAAATCGAAATCGAAATAGTCATCTCCGCCACCGCCGAACAAGACATCATTTCCGCCGCCCCCGAAAATGTAATTGTCGCCATCATTGCCAACTATCGTATCATCGAAAGAAGAGCCAATAGCGTCTTCGATCTCTGTCCCATGAGCGATAGCAATGTTGTTGCTACCTGACTGGCTAACGGTACTAAATGAACCCTCGCGCAAATCGATTTCAACGCCATGCGTTGAAGCTGAGAGGTCGATGGCATCACGCCCACCCGCATCCCAGATTATTTCCACAGTCTCGGACAACGCATCGAAGTCATATACGTCGTCGGTTGTTCTAGTGGTCTCGTTGGCTCCATATACATATTGGATAGCCGCGACGTCATACAATAACATCGAACTTGCCTCGCCGTCGAAGGACGGATGCACATAATCCGACATCACAGTATATTGCCGATTCAACTCATCAAGCGGCAGGTTTTCTGGGTGCTGAAGCCCCAATACATGCCCGATTTCATGAATCAGCGTTTTATATTCCTCAGTCCCAGGCTCAAAAGAAAGTCCTGACAATGATGAATCGATCCAGACATCTCCGGCAGGTGCACCAACTGTATAGGCATTCGGATAATAGGCTAACCCTCGGGCGGACCCGCCGATATCCGCGATCCCGAATACAATGCTGGCTTCTTCAAGTGGGGCTTCGACGAACGTAATGTTCGCGAACTCCGAAATACTGGAAAGCGCGCTACGCGTAATCGCCTGCATTTCTGCCGTGAAAGCTTCGAAGTCAGTCCAGGCAAAATGGCCGTCGTGGTAGTAATCCGGTGTCGCAGAAGCGAAAGAATAAGTTACAATGACGCTTGTCCCGACCGGATCGTTGGGGTTCAGACGATAATCGTCTCCTACAATCAGCCCAGTAACATAGTAAGGGACTTCCGGCTCTGAGGCACCCTCGACTTCTATTGTCACAACGGCGGAAGAACTACCTCCGTGACCGTCTTCAACCGTATAGCTGAAGGCGTCGGTGCCGGTGAAACCCATGGCCGCAGTATAGCTGAACGTCCCGTCGGCGTTCACAACGACTGATCCATTGTTGGTGCTGACCGCATCGTATTGCGTAATGGTCAGCGTATCACCATCGCCGTCGCTGTCATTGTCGAGAATACTGGCCGAACTCTCGAGAGTTTCACCCTCAGCGGCCATAAAGGTATCGTTGACAGCGACTGGGGCCGAGTTGCCGTCTACAATCTCCATCGTCACCTGCGCAGTCGAGGTGCGCCCTTGGTCGTCAACAACGGTATAGCTGAAAGTGTCCGCGCCAGAGACTCCTTCATAAGGAACATAAGTGAGGGTCCCGTCTTCGTTGATTGTTACTGCACCGGACACACCTTCCGTTACAGAAGCTATTCGCAATCCCGCGCCAAGGTCATTCGTCAGAACAGCCAGGATCACCGCACCATCCCTCTGCACCGTCCCATAGTCGTCAAGTGCTTGCGGCGAATCAGCGTTAGGATCGTCGGGCGTTTCCAAGTCTACGACCAACAAATCTATGTCAGAAAAGGACAGCACCTCGACATCTATCAGGTAGTCCCGCTCGCCAGAAGAAGAGGTGACATAAATACTTTCACCCACTATTTCGAAAGAGTAGTCTTCCAACTTCCCTTCAAAGCGAACGGTGTCATACCCCTCGCCACCGTCGATCAGGTCAAATCCCTCACCGCCCAGCAAAGTATCGTCGCCAGCAAAACCCAGAATCGTGTCGTCGCCATCCAAGCCAGAAAAAATGTTGTCCCCGTCGTTGCCTTCGAGAACATTGTCAAGCTCATTGCCGGTTCCGTTAAGATCGTCGGCGCCATCCAGGAAAAGGTTTTCCACATTATCATCAAGCGCATAGTCCACGCTCGAGACAACGGTATCTATACCGCCATTCTTTCTTTCGCTAACGGAAATTCCAGATGTATGCACGATATAGGTATCGTCTCCGCGCCCACCTTTTAGCACGGTATTGCCGCCGTGACCGGCGCTGCCCTTGCCCTTAGCCATCGCTTGTCCTCAAACTTCCCGCTTTTGTAACTTTTGCGGTTGGATTGTTGATAAAACCCGAACAATGGTGGTCGCAAGAGCTGCCGAAATTTGAGCGTTTTTTGGGCAGGACTTTGCTCGAAAAGCAGGCAAAAAATCACATAGCGGAACCTACCTTTACGCGAACCACCCTTGACGCACTCGCCTGACCTTTTGAAAACGTTGAGAAATTTGGAACAATGTGGTAGCGTGCTGCCACAGTTTGAAGGAGAACCTGTTATCTGGCATGGGGGTGCCAATGTCGCGGTTCACATCTCTTAAAGTCAAAAAATCGAAATTGTAGAAACCTAAGCTGTGCGAATCCGTTTCAGCGGTGCACGGCCTATTTGTGACTTTATCTGGCTCATCATCTGCCCCCACCAAAGCCGTCTCCTTCTGAGTACATTATTGCGTCTTGATTGACTGCTGGAATCTGAAGTTATCCGAGACATAGAATTTGAGCGGTGCATCTCGTTGTCTTCATTGCTTCCAGTGTAAACCATTGGGGGAAGTATTATGGCACTTACGATTAATATTGACGGCATTACTGGTATTGATGAATCCCTTGGTGACCAACGGCAAGACATTGTTGGAACCCCTGCCGTTTTCCCGACTGATGTAGAGTCGGTTTTCAACACCGCGTTGGCGGCCTATAGCGCAACAGTCACAGGCTATAGCGTGGCAGTCGGTGATGCGATTGAGATCGCGGGCGATCCCACTGACGGAACCGGCGGCAATGATGTGCAGATCACCGCTGATCCCCCGATCACTGGGCTGAGCCTGACCGATGACAGCGGGTTCTTATTCGATGGTACGTTTGATTCCGGCCTCGACTCGCTTGCGGGAAACAACATCAACCTCTTGTCGGCTGCGAACGATAATGTCGTTTTGGGAATTGATTCGGTTACCCAGGAAGTCATCTTTGCGATTTACCTGGAAGAAGTCACTGATCCGGTTAGCGGCAATATCATCGGCGGCGATTTCTGGATCGCCTTATTCGAGCCGATAAAACATCCGGATGGGAGCAACCCCGACGATGTAGTGGATTTAGCCAATAAAGTCTTTGTCTCGGCCGAGCAGGTCATCGACTTTTCATTCGAGGGCGCCCCGTCCGGCCAGAATGAATTCATGGCCTTCAGCTCGGGGAACGTTACGATTGTGGCCTCCGGCGAGGCCAACGGCGATTCAGTGAACAGTGGCCAGGGTGCCAATCTGGGCGACGGTTCAGATAAAACCGCGCTTGGTACCAACTCTCAGGACATTGGCGCTGGAGAGATTTTGAACTTCAATTTCACCACTGGGTTTGACACCGAATATATCGTACCCGGGCTGACCCCCACCGAGGCCAGTGACCAGAACAACATTCTATTCACGGACGTGTTCCAGACGACCGGTGCGGCGTTCAATGTTGTGAAGGTCACTGGAGGTGGCCCAACCACAAACCCCTTGGTCCATCTGTCTGCGTGGAATACCGAAGGCGCGGGCATAAATCTTGAGACCGGAACAGATTTCATATCCGGCCATAGCGATGATGTTCAGGTGAACATTACCGCAGTCTTCGTGAATGGTGTCGACGTCACCGGCGACCCAACGATGGTTCAGGATAACGGTGACGGCACATTTACCGTAATCGGCGCGGTTGAAAATGACCGGATCAGTATCGTGGCTCCGTCCTTCAACCGGATAGCGATCAAAAACGACGGCGATGATCAGGTCGCGTTCAGTATTCAGGCCTTCAGCCTGGAAAGCACCTCCTCCGAACGGGCCGAGGCGGGGTCCAAGCTCGATTTTTACGACGATGGCCCTTCCCAAGGCGCACAGGATGTCAATCTGACGGTTTATGAGGACGCCTTGACCGGCGGCAACCTTGACGGCTCGGGTGACGTGCTGGTCGCGACTGACAATCTGAGCGGCATATTCCAATCTGGCCAGGACGCACCGGGCCTGGGTTTTGGCGCGGATGCGACGAAAGACGGAACGACGCTGAACAGTGACGATGGTCAAACATTTGACGTTGAGGTGAATAAAGGTGTTAACGTCGACGTGGGCGGCACGACCTATAACGACGAAGTCATCCTGTCGATCAGCAGCACCGATCATCTCCGGGTTCTTGTGAATACCGACGGAGATATCCGGCTGGAACTACTCGCCGCTGTCGAGCACGGCGCGGTGACGACGGGCAACCCCGATAACGACATCCTCGGGATTGGTCTTGGGGAACTCTTCGAAGCCTTTGACGAGGATGGTGACAAGCAGAACTTCTCAGCGAATGATGTCCGTGGCCTCATTGAGGACGACGCACCACTCTTCGACATCGAGCTTGGTACAGGTGGATTGCAGACAGACGATGCAGATCTGGCAGGCGGTCCGGACACCGACACCAAGGGCATCGGCGAATTGTTTACGGTCGAAACCAATTCACCAGGTGCCGACGGTAACGGTGGCCTTGTCTACTCCCTGGCATTGAGCGCTGCCTCAGTTACAACGACTTTGAAGGACACCGCCACCGGCAACACAGTGTACCTGTTTGACGAACTCGGCGACATCGTCGGTCGTGAAGGTACGGATGCCTCGAACGCCGCAACCGGCGATGTCGTGTTCTCGGTCTCGGTCAACAGCAGCACCGGCGCGGTGACGCTGACCCAGGAACGGGCGGTCGAACACAGTACGGCTGACACTGAAGCGCCATATAACGGCGACGCTGTCGGGCTGGGTCTTGGTGCCGGGGATTACATTAACCTGGTCGGCACTCTCAGCGATACTGAGACACCGCCAGACCAAGCCACCGATGCCGTCAACATTGCGCCTGCCATCTCGTTCACCGATGACGGGCCGGCCTTTGCCATGACCCTTGGCACCGCAGACCTGCAGACGGATGATGCCGATCTGACGGGAGGTCCGGATACGGACACCGAAGGTGTGGGCGATCTGTTCAACGTGACCACGAATGATCCGGGTGAAGATGGTCTGGGCGCGCTGGTCTACAGTCTTGAACTGGGCAACAATGCCGGGTCGGTGACCCTGAAAGACACCGCCACCGGAGATACCGTGGTTCTCAGCAACAATGCTGGCGTCATCGAGGGCAAAAACTCGTTCGGCGACGTCGTGTTCTCGGTCTCGGTCGTCAGCAGCACCGGCGCGGTGACGCTGACCCAGAACCGGGCGGTCGAACACAGTTCGGCAGATACCTCGGGCTATGCTTCGGATATCACCGGATTGGGCGCGGCCCTGACCGATGCGATCCGTCTGGTCGGCACCCTCAGCGATGCCGAGACCGCCGCAGATACCGCGACGGACTATGTCGACCTCACCCAAAAAATCTCGTTCACCGATGACGGGCCGGCCTTTGCCATGACCCTTGGCACCGCAGACCTGCAGACGGATGATGCCGATCTGACGGGAGGTCCGGATACGGACACCGAAGGTGTGGGCGATCTGTTCAACGTGACCACGAATGATCCGGGTGAAGATGGTCTGGGCGCGCTGGTCTACAGTCTTGAACTGGGCAACAATGCCGGGTCGGTGACCCTGAAAGACACCGCCACCGGAGATACCGTGGTTCTCAGCAACAATGCTGGCGTCATCGAGGGCAAAAACTCGTTCGGCGACGTCGTGTTCTCGGTCTCGGTCGTCAGCAGCACCGGCGCGGTGACGCTGACCCAGAACCGGGCGGTCGAACACAGTTCGGCAGATACCTCGGGCTATGCTTCGGATATCACCGGATTGGGCGCGGCCCTGACCGATGCGATCCGTCTGGTCGGCACCCTCAGCGATGCCGAGACCGCCGCAGATACCGCGACGGACTATGTCGACCTCACCCAAAAAATCTCGTTCACCGATGACGGGCCGGC
>NZ_WQGH01000014.1:0-89550 GCF_013034585.1 Ruegeria sp. HKCCA5426 | reverse complement strand
GTTGCCCCGGCTGTCAAGAATTTCACGGGCGTGGATGTCGATGATTGTGCTCATTGTGTGGCCCTCAGACTTTGGTTGCCATCACTCGTGCGGTGTCCAGCATTCGATTGGAGAAACCCCATTCATTGTCGTACCAGCTCAGAATCCGAACCATTCCACCCTCGGTCAGGCGGGTCTGCTGGGTGGCAAAAATCGACGAATGAGGGTCGTGGTTGAAATCTGCGGAAACCAACGGCTCATCTGTCACCGCCAGTACCCCACGCATTTCGCCGTCTGCTGCGGCGCGAATTACGTCGTTAATCTGATCCAGGGTTACGTCTTGTTTCGGCATAAAGCAAAAATCAACAGCCGAAACATTCGGTGTCGGCACCCGGATGGCAGAACCGTCCAATTTCCCTTTGAGCTGGGGAAGAACCTCACCGACGGCACGGGCCGCTCCTGTCGAGGTCGGGATCATCGACATCGCGGCCGCTCGGGCGCGGTAGAGGTCTTTGTGCATAGTATCCAGAGTGGGCTGATCCCCTGTGTAAGAATGCACTGTCGTCATGTAACCGGTTTCGATTCCAAAGGCGTCGTCCAGAACCTTAGCAACCGGAGACAGGCAGTTGGTTGTGCAACTTGCATTCGACACAACAATCTCGTTGCCTGTCAGAGTTTTGTGGTTCACACCATAAACGATGGTCTTGTCAGCACCCGAAGCCGGGGCGGAAACCAGAACTTTCTTTGACCCATTGCTCACGTGCTGAATGGCGCTTTCGCGTTTTGTAAACAAACCAGTGCATTCAAGTGCGACGTCGACATCCTGCCAAGCCAACTTTGCGGGGTCGCGTTCTGCACTGACGCGTATTTCGCGCCCACCAACAAGCAATGTGTTTCCATCAACCTGAATATCCGAATCCAGCCGCCCATGAACGCTGTCGTATTTCAACAAATGCGCGTTCGTCTCAATAGGGCCAAGATCATTGATGGCCACCACGGCGACATCGTTCCGCCCTGCCTCAACCAAAGATCTCAGGACACTGCGACCGATGCGACCAAACCCGTTGATTGCTACTTTTACCGTCATTTTACTTCTCCAAAAATTTAGAATGCCGCTTCGGATTGCGCATCAAGGGATTCTGACATCGACACGACGCGCAGGATGTTCGTGGTGCCTGCAGTGTTGAAAGGAATGCCCGCCGTAACCGCGATGCGGTCGTCCTGACCGGCCAGCCCCATATCCCGCGCGGCACAGACTGCCGCTTTTACCGCGCCCTTGAAACGGATGGCGGGATCGACCGGAGCACAGGATAGACCCCAAACCAAGCCCAGCCTTCTGGCGACGGACGGATCAGGGGTCAGCGCCAGAATAGGCACGCGCGGGCGTTCCCGTGCGGCCAACGTGGCCGTCGAGCCGGACATAGTGTAACAACAGATCGTTTTCAGCGCGGTCGTTTCAGCGATTTCCCGAGCCGCAGATGTAATCGCTTCGGACACCGTGCTCTTGCAGGGGGTGCGTGCCGCTTCGATCGCTTCAAGGTAACCGGGATCCTGTTCCGTTTCCTCGGCTATAGCGTTCATCATCTGAACTGCATCGACCGGAAATTGTCCCGCTGCGGATTCTGCCGACAACATGACCGCATCGGCGCCGTCATAAATGGCCGACGCGACATCGGACACTTCGGCGCGGGTGGGAACCGGGCTGCCGGTCATGCTTTCCAGCATCTGAGTTGCGACTATCACAGGCTTTCCGGCCGCGCGGCACCCCCGCACCAACTGTTTTTGAATTGCCGGAACCTTTTGGATAGGCAGTTCCACACCCAGGTCGCCACGCGCCACCATGATCGCATCCGACGCATCCAGAATTGCGGGAAAACAGTCTACCGCCGCCGGTTTTTCAATCTTGCTCAGAATGCGCGCCCGGCCTTTTGCCAGCTTGCGCGCTTCTTCGATGTCTTCGGGCCTTTGCACAAATGACAAGGCAAGCCATTCGACACCAAGCTCGCACACAAATTCAAGATCTGCCCGGTCCTTGTCAGACAACGCAGCCAAAGGAAGCACGACATCAGGGACGTTCACGCCTTTGCGGTCGGAAATACGCCCGCCTACCATAACGCGACACTCGGCATGTAGGTCTGAGCAATCAATAACTGACATACGAATGAGACCGTCATTAACCAGTAGCGTTGCGCCCGGGGTCAGAGCCCGGAAGATTTCCGGATGCGGCAACTGAACACGGTTTTGGCTTCCCGCAGTGTCCTCCAGATCAAACCGAAAGCTCTGCCCATCGACCAACAACGCGCCACCGCCTTCGAATACTCCGCAGCGCAGCTTGGGGCCCTGAAGGTCTGCCAGAATACATATGGGCGCATTCATATCCGCCTCAACCTTGCGGATTGTGGCATGCAACCGGGCGATATCCTCGTGCTGTCCGTGGCTCATGTTGAGGCGGAACACATCCGCCCCTTCGGTTTTTAGGGCACGGATGGTTTCATAGCTGCTTGAGGCTGGCCCAAGTGTCGCCACAACTTTGATGTTTCTGTTTCGGATCATTCGGACCTTGCCCCTGAACCATTTTCATTTGTTATCGCTAACAATCACCATTCAAACCTAAAGTCAACATTTTCGCGCATTGAAGCGTTCTTTTTTGGCGAATAATGTTCGATATTATCAAAATATCTTGCAAAGCACACAAAAACCGCACATCTATTTTTGAGCGCAAAGGATCAAAAACATGCTTGGCAAGAACAGAAAATCTGAGATTTTGCACATCGCTCAAATCGAAGGAACGATCCGGGTTGAGGATCTTGCCCGACGCTTTGGGGTCGCCGAGCAAACCATCCGCCGCGACCTTGCGCAGCTATCTGATACCGGCCAACTGGAACGCGTTCACGGGGGCGCTGTCGTGTCTTCAGGGGCGGGGAATCTCGACTATGTGCAGCGCCGTAATCGAAATACCGAAGGCAAGGCAAGAATTGGCAGAGAATGCGCTGGCAGCATTCCAAACGGTGCAACTGTGTTCATAAACATTGGAACCACCACCGAAGCTGTTGCCCATGAATTGCTAACCCACAAAGACCTGTTGGTTGTCACCAACAGCCTGAACACCGCCAACATCCTTGCGGCGAACCCTGATATCGAGATTGTTGTCGCTGGTGGTTCGTTGCGGCGCACAGACGGCGGCCTGCTTGGCAACTTGACAACACAGGTGGTGGATTTGTTCAAATTCGACCATTCAATCATAAGCTGCGCCGGGATTGACGCGGACTTGGATCTGCTGGATTTCGATTTTCAGGAAGTGCGCGCAACGAAGTCTATCATACGACAGTCAAAGTCGACTTTTGTGGTTGCCGACAGTTCAAAAATGCTGCGGTCAGCCCCTGGGCGGATTGGGAATCTTGTCGACACCGATATCCTTTTCACCGATGCACCGCTGCCGGACGGTATGATGCAGAAGGCCCGCGAACTCGGCACGTCCATCAGCGTCGTGCAATCCTGAGGCGCGGTCGCAAGGCCAAGGTGACGCCCTGCGACCGATTGCGGTCATTTTTAGCTGGCCAATCGTTCGAACAGCCGCGCGACAGCTTCGGCACCCGGATCGACATGGCCCCGCAGTTGTTCTGCGTTGATATATGACGCGCGGCCCGCTCGGGCGCGCAGCATCGTTGCCGTTTTGTCAGCCCCCGCCCGCGCGGCAACTGCTGCATCGGGTAATCCGCCTTCCAGCTTGTCCAGTGCCGGTTTCAGTGCATCAATCATTGTCCGGTCACCGGGTTGGGCGCCACCAATATCCTGCATCCGCTGCAAACCAACATGCAACGCCTTCTGCATCGTTTCACCACTTGATGCCGCATCCCCCGCCGCTGCAAAGAAAATGGCGAGCAAAACACCTGAAGAACCGCCCATAGTCTGACTCAGCTCTTGACCGATTGCGCGGTACAGTTGTGTGTGATCCGCCAAAGGCAGCTTGTCCATCGCTGCAATCAGGGCGCGCGCCGCGCCTGCAAGCGTTGAGCCAGTGTCACCATCGCCGGACTTGGCATCCAGCGCGTTCAGGTCAGTCTCGGCCGCTATCAGTATCTCGCAGCACCGTGTCAGGAACGAACGGGTCTCTGCATGATCCGAGGCCAGAGGCTTAATTGGCTTCAGGCCATCGGGCAGTTCAAGCACGGGAACGTCGACCAATGCGTTTACACCGGGCCATGCGCTCAGGTGCGTTTTGGTCTGCAACGCCATCAGATCCTCGGTCGGCGCAGGATAGACCGAGATCGAAAATCCACGCATTTCAAGGGAAGTCATCATAGCCGCAGGTCCAACGATATGGCTAATCTGCTGCCCGATCGACGAATGCTTGAGCTCATGCGCCAGAATGGACATTTCCAGAACGGAAGCCCCGCCAAGGTTATTCAACAAAGCAACATAGCGCTGGTCAGGGTCCATCTTTGCACCCAGCTTTTCCACCATCATGGCGATGGCAGTTTTAGCATCCGAGTATTCAACCTGATCAATCCCGGCCTCACCATGGATACCGAGGCCCAGTTCAGCTTTACCGCTTGGAATGCGATCCTCTTTCGGTGCGCCGGGCACCGTACAGGTGTCAAGCGACATGCCGATGGACGATGTGCCTGCGATAACGCGCTCTGCTGCGGTTGTCACCGCATCGAGGTCGGCGCCATTCTCGGCCAATGCACCGGCGATTTTATGCACGAACAGCGTCCCCGCAACACCGCGTGCCTGGGGCAGATCAGGCAGCGCGACGTCATCATCCACGATGACCATATTCACATTGAGCCCAAAGGCGCGCGCACGTTCAGCCGCAAGGCCAAAGTTCAGGCGATCGCCGGTGTAGTTCTTGACGATAAGCAAGCAACCTGCCGGTCCGGTCACGGCCAAAATCCCGGCCAGAACCGCATCGACAGAAGGTGAGGCAAATACGTCACCACACACCGCAGCGGTCAACATACCTTCGCCGACGAACCCGGCGTGCGCGGGCTCGTGACCCGACCCCCCGCCAGACACCAGCGCAACCTTCGACTTGTCCCAGTCCGTGCGCACCACCACCCTGATATGTGGATAACCGTCCAGCCGGGCAAGGCGACCACCCGATGTTGCGATCACGCCGTCAACGGCTTCGGCAACGATGTCTTCTTTTTTGTTGATAAAATGGGTCATTTCAGCCTCTTTTACTGAATCCGGACGCCTTCGGCGTCGAAGAAAAACGGGTTGTTCGGAGCGATTTTGACGATATCGCCGCTTTTAAGCGAGGTGTGCGCGTCGGTTACAGTAATCAGATCATGATCCCTGAAAGACAGATGCAATCTGGTCTGATCGCCCAGATGTTCGACCCGCGTGACAAGACTGTCCTGTCCGTCCCCCTGTCCGATCTGTTCGGGGCGCAGGCCGATGGACTTGGCACCACTTGGGGCGTGACCAAAGATATCGGCGGGCAGAATGTTGATCCGGGGCTGGCCAAGGCGGCTGGCCGCATAGATGCTGACTGGGGCCTCGTAGATTTCCCGCGGCGTGCCAAACTGGATCAGCTTGCCATTATCCAGAACACCGACATGGGTCGCCATGGTCATCGCCTCGACCTGATCGTGTGTCACGTAAAGTAGCGTCGCGCCACTATCCGCCTGAATGCTTTTCAGCTCAATCCGCAAATCGGCGCGCAGCTTGGCATCCAATGAGCTGAGGGGTTCGTCCATCAAATAGACTTCGGGATTTCTCACCAAGGCACGACCGATCGAAACACGCTGCATTTCCCCGCCAGACAGGGCGGTCGCCTTGTTTTCAAGCTTGTGTGCGATCTGCAGTGTCTCGGCGACGCGCTGCACTTTGATCCTGATCTCGTCCTCGGGCGTCTTCAACAACGGGGACCGCAGCGGGAATGCCAGATTTTCATAGACCGTCAGATGCGGGTACAGCGAGTATTGCTGAAACACCATGGCAACGTTGCGCTGCGCCGGGGTCAATCCGGTCAGAGACTGGCCATTCATCAGGACGTCACCCTCATCCGGCTTGTCCAGCCCGGACACCATGCGCAGCGTCGTTGTCTTGCCGGCCCCGGTTGGCCCAAGAAGGACGACAAAAGCCCCATCCGGGATTGTCATGGATACGTTGTCCAAAGCGACCGTGTCGCCAAAGGTTTTTGTCACATTGCGAAGTTCAACCTCAGCCATGGTTCAGAACTCCTTCGTTTCCGGCGGACAACAGTGCCCTGCCCTTTTCCGTTTCGAACACCGTGATTGTACGCTCATCAAAGCGCAGGCCCGTTTTTTCACCTACATGAACGCGATCGCTGGATGGGATGCGCGCCTTGATCTCGCCATTCGGGGTATTCAGTGTCACGATCTGAGTGGTGCCAAGGTATTCCGTCGCCGTCACTTCGCCGCGATAGCTGGAACTGTCATCCAGATGCACATGTTCAGGTCGCACACCAAGCGCCAGATCGCCACGCGCGCCACCATGCTGTTCGGGGATACGAATTTGACTGTCACCCAGATCGACCGAGTGAGTGCCGCTGCCAACAATTCCATGAAAATTCAGGAAGTTCATGGAAGGTGAGCCGATGAAGCTGGCAACGAACATCGTGGCGGGCCAGTCATAGATATCTTGCGGCACCCCAAATTGTTCAACAACGCCGTGGTTCATGACCACGATCTTGTCGCCCATCTGCATCGCCTCTAGCTGATCGTGGGTCACGTAAACCGTGGTCGCCCCCATCCGGTCATGAAGGGCGCGCAGCTCTTCGGACATATGTTCGCGAAATTCTGCATCCAGCGCACCCAGCGGCTCGTCCATGAAGAACGCCTTGGGGTCACGAACGATGGCGCGCCCCAAGGCCACGCGCTGACGATCGCCTCCGGACAAGCCGCCAACAGGTTTCTTCAGAATATCGGTGATCCCCAGAATCTGGGCGACCTCGTCCACCTTCTTTTTTACCTGTGCTTTGGGCATCCCTTGGCTCAGCAGAGGATAGCTGATGTTCTTGCCGACATTCATATGCGGGTAGAGCGCGAACATCTGGAACACAAAGGCGATATCGCGCTGGCTGGCAGGCTTCATACCCACCTCTTCGCCGTCGATGTAAATCTCGCCACTGGTGGGCAGCTCAAGCCCGGCCATCATACGCAAAGTCGTGGTCTTGCCGCAGCCCGAAGGGCCAAGCAGCATAAAGAACTCGCCATCTTCGATGGTGAAACTCGACGACTGCACGGCGGTAAACGTCCCGAATTCCTTGCGCACGTTTTCAATTCTGATCTGTGCCATGTTCTTACTCCGGGAAGTGGCTGACGATGATGAACATCACCGTGCCAATCAGCGTGACAATGAAGGAATAGGTGAACAGGGCCAGCACGAAAGGCTGCATCAGCATGATCACACCCAACGCGATAAGGATGGAGGCCACCATTTCCCAAGGACCACGGCGCAGCCGCAGCAGGCCATTGATGAAGGTACTCATTTGCGAACCGCTCCGAATGTGATGCCGCGCAGCAGATGCTTGCGCAGAAGAATGGTGAAGACCATGACCGGCACTAGGAAGATCGTCGCCCCGGCGGCCACGGCGGGCCAGTCCTTGCCGCCAACACCGATGATGGTCGGAATGAAGGGCGGTGCGGTTTGTGCGGTGCCCGAGGTCAGCAGAACAGCAAAAGCGTATTCGTTCCAGGCAAAGATTAAGCAGAAAATCGCGGTTGAGGCGATGCCCGTCGCGGCCTGCGGCAGCACCACTTTGTAGAAGGCCTGAAAGCGGGTGTATCCGTCGATCAATGCGGCCTCTTCATATTCCACCGGGATCTCGTCGATGAACCCTTTTAGCAACCAAACCGACAGGGAAAGGTTCACGGCTGTATACAGCAGGATCATACCCAGATGCGTGTCGTTCAACCCTAGTTGCCGGAACATCAGAAAGATTGGGATCGCCACCGCAATCGGCGGCATCATCCGGGTCGACAGGATGAAGAACAGCAAATCATCCTTGAGTGGCACCCGGAACCGGCTGAACGCATAGGCCGCAGCGGTGCCCAGCACCATACACAGAAAGGTCGAGCCGAACCCAATGATGACCGAGTTCATGAAACGCTCGCCATAGCGCGACGCGCCGGTGATAACTTGCCCCTGTTCGCGAACCATTTCATCATACCATGTCTCTGGCGCGGGCAGCGCTGCGAGGTCTTCTTCATTCAGGCGCGTGCGCTGCGTGAACACGTTGACGTAGCCTTCCAGCGTCGGCTCGAACAGGATTTTGGGCGGATATGAGATTGAGTCGGCAGGCGACTTAAACCCGGTGGCGATGATCCACATCAGCGGCAGTATCGTGATGACCGCATACAGTACCACAGCGGTACCAGCGACCCACTTCGTCCGATTGGACGGCTCTGTAACAGAAAAGCTCATCTTTCTTTTACCTTGTTCAGGGCTTTGACGTAGATCGAAGCCAGCCCAAAGACGGTGACGAACAGGATGACCGCATAGGCCGAGGAATAGCCGGTGCGCCATTTCTCGAACGCCTCGCGTTTCAGGTCGATTGAGGTCAGCGTGGTCGTGTTGCCCGGCCCACCACCTGTCAATTGCACCACAAGGTCGAACATCTTGAAGTTTTCGATCCCACGGAACAACACAGCCAGCATCAGGAACGGCAACGCCATTGGGATCGTAATCGTCCAGAACTGCCGCCATTTGCTGGCGCGGTCGCATTCCGCAGCCTCATAGATCGAGTCCGGGATCGAACGCAGACCCGCCAAACAGATCAGCATCACGAACGGCGTCCACATCCACGTGTCGGCGATCACAATGGCCCAAGGCGCCAAGTGCACATCTCCGATCATTGAAAAACTGGATGGATCACCACCGGTAAAGAACGTCACTACATAATTGAATAGGCCGATTTGCGGCTGATAGAGGAACGTCCAGAAATTACCTACAACGGCCGGGCTTAACATCATGGGGAACACGATGATCGTGGTCCACATATCATTGCCCTTGAACTTCATGTTCAGCAGGTAGGCCAGCGCAAAGCCGATCAGAACCTGCAGAACGATGGTCCAGATCAGAAAATGCGCCGTGGCCTGCATCGTCATCCATGTGTCGCTGTCGGTCAGGATGCGCTCGTAGTTGCGCAGGCCGACGAAATCGATCTCACGGTTGGGACGGTTCACCTTGTAGTTGGTAAAGCTCAGCCGGATGGTCCAGATCAGCGGAAAGATGTTGACGGCCAACAGCAGGAAAATGGACGGCGCGACAAAAATCCAGGCGATGGTTCGATCTGACAGCCCGCGCACTTTCCGAGCCATCGGCTCGGGTGTCGCTTTGGCGATTTTATCCATCGGTGTGTGTATCATTGTTTGATCCTTCATCGGCGACAGCGATACTGTCTCCGAAGGTGGCGGAGTGCTCCGAATTAGCATTTTGCCAATCCGGAGAGAGAGCGCCGGGCAAACGGGATTGCCCGGCAAGATTTACGCTTAGATTTTGCCTTCGTCTTCGAAAGTCTCGGTCCAATCGTCGACCAGACCATTCAAGGCTTCCTCGGCCGTGCCATTGCCCGCAATCACATAGTCATGCACACGTTGCTGCATGGCCAGAAGCAGTTCGGCATAGGCTGGTTCCGCCCAGAAATCCTTAACGATCGCCATCGAATCCAGGAAGGTCTGCGCATAGGGCTGGCTGGTTGCAAAATCGGGGTCTTCAACGACCGCCTTCAGCGCGGAATAGCCGCCCAGTTCCCACCAGCGAGACTGAATTTCCGGCTGTGCGAACCACTTGATGTATTCCAGTGCAGCATCCTGTTTGTCCGAGTAAGAGACAACAGAAATCCCCTGCCCGCCCAATTGGGCAAACTGCCCGTTCGGACCAGCGGGGTTCGGGAAATAACCGGACTTACCACCGCCCACATTCGGGTCAGCCTCAACACCCGGCCAGATGAAGGCAAAGTTCATCTGCAATGCGACCTGACCAGACTTATAAGCGTCAATGTTCTCGCCCATGTACCAGTTCGAAGATCCCGGCGGTGTGGCGGTATCATAAAGGTCCTTGTAGAACTCCAGACCAGCGACCGCATCCTCAGAATTGACGAAGCCATCCAGTTCATACGGGCTGTCGGGGTTACCATATTCGAACCCATAGTTGTACAGCGCGTTGGTCACACCCATCGTGATGCCTTCGGACCCGCGCTCGGTATAGATCGCGGCACCGTAGACCGTCGTTCCGTCAATATCGCGGCCTTGGAAGAACTGCGCGATGTCCTTAAGTTCGTCCAAAGAGTTCGGAACATCCAGATCGCGGCCGTACTTTTCCTTGAACTCAGCCTGCAGTTCGGGGCGTTCGAACCAATCCTTGCGATAGGTCCAGCCGACAACATCTCCGAACGCAGGCAGCGCCCAATAGTTGGGGGTGTTCTTCGGCCATTCTGCGTAACCTGTGACGGTTGCCGGGATGAAGTCATCCATTGTGATGCCTTCGGCATCGAAAAAATCGTTCAGTTTGACATAGTGCCCATTTTCGGCACCGCCCCCGATCCACTGGCTGTCACCGATCATCAGATCGCATAGTTTGCCGCCCGAGTTCAGCTCGTTCAGCATACGGTCCGCAAAGTTGGGCCATGGCACGAATTCGAAATTCATGGTGTGGCCGGATTTTTCCTCGAAATCCTTGCTTAGTTCGATCAGCGCATTGGCCGGGTCCCAAGATGCCCAGCACAGGGTCAGGTCCTCGGCGCTGGCGGCACCGGAAACGGCCATCACTGCGGCAGTTGCAACAGAAAGTTTAAGCTGCGTCTTCATCAGAAAGCTCCTCCCATTTGTTTGGCGCCGACTCCTCTGACGGCGACTCATTGATGGGACAGTCGTAAATGAGGCACGTACCTCAGATCAAGCTTTTTCTGAGGTACGTGCCTCATTCTGCTTGCATGTGCCTTGAAACTGGGCAAATATTTTTGAACACCAAAGGATAGAAACCGACTCGATGCGACCAACAACCAAAGACCTCGCCAAAGCTGCCGGTGTCAGTCTGGCCACTGTGGATCGCGTCCTGAACAATCGCCCGGGCGTGCGCAAGAAAACCGTGAAGGCGGTGAATGAAGCAATCGAAAAGATCGGCTTTGTGCGCAACCTGTCCGCTGCCAATCTGGCCAAAAGCAAGAGGTATAGATTTCGGTTCATGCTTCCGCGCCGCGGGGATTTGTTTATTTCAGAGCTGCGCGAACGCATTTCCGAAACTGACCGAGGTCTTTCGGCCGAAGGGATCGAAATTTCGCATCAGGAAATTTCGCAGGCCGATCCGCATCTGATTGCACGCACATTGTTGAAGCTGTCGCCAGATAAGGTGGACGGGATTGCGCTGATGGCGCCTGAATCACCTCAGGTGCGGGATGCCGCTATTCGACTTCAGGAAAAAGGCGTTCAGGTTGTGCACCTCATATCCGGTCAGCTTGAAATGTCCGATATGGATTTCGTTGGCATCGACAACCGCGCCGCGGGTGCAACTGCGGCCCGCCTGATTGGCCGTTTCATTTGCGGGCGGCAGGGAAAAGTCATGGTCGTGTCAGAAACCATGAACGCACGTGACAGTTTGGAACGGCGTCACGGGTTCGATCAGGTTCTCAAGCAGGACTATCCAAATCTGATTGCGCTGCCCTCGCTTGAGACGCATGGCGATCAGTCACGAGCGCAAGAAATCGTCTTGAACACGCTGCGAAACAATCAAGACGTTATCGCTGCGTATATCATGAGTTCCGAGGCGCGCTCACCCCTGAATGCCCTGCATTGCAAAACTGATCCCGGTGAGTTGGTCGTAATCGCACATGAGTTGACGGAGCGTACACGCAGCGCGCTGTTGAACAAAGAAGTGGATGCAATCATCGCGCAAAATCCCGGTCATCTGGTGCGCAGCTCGGTCCGGTTGTTGCGCGCAAGGTGTGACAACCGCGAGATCATGCAGTCGCAAGAGCAAATACGCATTGAAATTCTCATCCAAGAGAATTTGATACCCGACGGATTTGCAGCAAGCTATAGCGCCCAATAGACGGCCAGCGGGATCGGATGTTTGATCCTGCCGAATTATCTTCGAACGATTACCCGCATAATCTTGTTCAAAAGCTCTCGCTGTCCAAAACTGCGGTTTTGCGCAGTTTTACTTCAGTTCAGCGCACGGCTTGGGCGTGCCACGCTTTCGGCTTTAGACCAATAACAGCACAATCACTGAACCCCATAGAGCGAGAAGGACGTTGCCAACTGCATAACCCAACCCATAACCGAGGGTTGGTACTTGGCTCTGAGCGGCCTCTTGTACGGCTGCCAAAGCGGGTGCGGACGTCCCTGCCCCACAACATGTTCCGGCCAGGACCCCTTCGTTGATCTTGAATATCTTGCGGCCTACAAAGATCGCTGATCCATGCGCCAGAAAAACAATTGCCAGCGCACCAAAAATCAGGGACGGGCCGCTTTCCAGTACACCAGCCACAAAACTTGTCCCCGAGGTAATTCCCACACATGCGACGAAGACACACAGGCCAACTGAATCGAATATCCAAAGCGTGGCTTCGGGAACAAATCCAAATGTGCGGCGAACCGAGCGCAACCAACCTGCGACCAGCCCCCCCAACAACACCCCTACCGAAGTGCCCAGACCAAGCTCAACTGCGCCATAATGCAGGGCTGGAATCCCAATCAAACCACCCAACAGGATAAAAAACGCAACAAATACCATGTCCGTTTTACTTGTTTCCCGGTCCAGATAACCCAACTTGCTTGCTGCGTCCTGAATATGGCTGCGCGTACCGGAAACTGTCAGGACATCTCCCATGTGCAATGGGACACCCCGAAAAACCGGTAGCCGTTCACCGCTGCGCATGATCCCACGAAGAAAGATAGTTCGGGCTTCGGGGCGGACGGAAAGTTCACCTAGGGTTTTGTTGACCAACTCTTTGTTCGTTACAACAATGTCGCTGGTTTCAACGGGAAGATCCAAAAGTTCAGGGTCTTCGACCTCTTCCCCCAGTAGGCCACCATGGTCAATAAGATAGGACCGCATCCCGGCGATCGCTGCGATATCTCCCTTTTGCAGGACCATATCCCGTGACGTCGGCAGGATTTTTTTGCCTCGGCGAACGCGATCAAAGAAAGCCCGCACGTGGATCGGAACCCGAGCTTCCAATTCGGCCACAGTGTGTCCTGCAAAATCAGGATTTACGCGATAGGCCCGCGCTTCAAAGTCACGATGCTCGGAATGCCACGGGGCATCGTCATCTTGCAGTTCAGATTCATATTCAGCACATGCGTCCCGCAGGGATCGCCCATAAAAACGCGGTGCAATCTGCGTGTGGAACACGATCGTGGCGATGACACCAACAAAATATGCAACCGCGAAACCTGTCGCGATTTCGGCTTCAAATATCTGCTGGCTTGCTGCGTCAGCACCTGTTTTCGCAAATGCATCAATGGCCACACCCAAAGTTGCGCTTTCAGTCGCCCCACCTGCCAAAAGCCCCGCCGCGACACCAACCGAAAGACCCATAAGTGGCGCTAGAAGGACCGCAACCAACAATGCAATTGCGCATAGTAGAACAGTAATCCCGATCTGAGGCAGGGCACCCAGGTTCAAGGAACGAAAGAACTGAGGCCCGGTGCGATAGCCAATCGAAAACAGAAACAACAGGAAAAAAGTCTGCTTCAGGTCGTCGGACACGACCACTCCGGTCTGCCCGACCAAAACACCGGCCAGCAGGCATCCCGCAACCGAACCAACAGTAAAAGAGCCGACGGAAATTTTTCCAATCGCGTAACCAAGGGTCAGGCTGCAAAACAGCGCCAATTCAGGGTGAGTTCTGAATATCGAAATGATTGCTTCCATGAAAACGACTGTCCCTCGGCCCTATCCTGTAATGCGAGTTCAACCGTGAATCGGTAGACCTTTTGAAGCGCGATACGATTGCACGTATCCCGTCGCAACGGCACGCACCGCACGCCCGATTTTCCGATATGCATCATCATCAAGATTTGCGAAGGACACACGTGCAGACCAGTTGGGCGCGTCGAACCCCGATCCGTTCAAAAGGACAATCCCGTGGTCCTGTGCAAGTTTGAACGAAATATCGAGCGGGTGGACGTTCTCTTTTATCCAATCCACGACTTCTTCACCTACATATTTCCGAAGCCAGAACTCAAAATCAATTATTCCATAGTATCTGTCGTACAAGGGGTTATCCGGTACTTCGATCCCCATACCTTCGACCAATTCAGTGAAGCGATGTTCAAGAATGCTCATGCAAAGCGCTTGATATGCCTTGTCTTCGTCCATCATCTCGACCAGAGAAAACAACGTCATCATCACTTGCTGAGGAAGTGAAAGGCCAGCCGTGTGATTCAGGGCGACATCCCGGCTGTCCGCAACAATTCTGTCTATGAATTTGAGTGTCGAGGGATCGGGTGTCAGGGTTTTGTAGCGTGCTTCGACGACCGCTTTAGTCTCGGCCGGGGCCTCGGCGATCATTTTGTCAAAAATGTTATCCTCGGCCACGAGGATGGTACCCAACCTCCAGCCCGTGCAGCCGAAATACTTAGAGTATGAGTAAACCCCGATTGTGTTTTCAGGCAGATGCGCCATCACGGATTCAAAGTTTGGCACAAAGGTTCCGTACACGTCATCCGTCAAGATGATCAGATCTGGCCGCCGGGTTTTTACAAAACTGACCAATCGCTTCAATACGTCAGGGCTTATTGCAACCGACGAAGGATTTCCGGGGTTCACTAGAAACAGGGCTTTGACCTTGGGATCTGCCAGTGCCTCCAGATCTTCATCCGTCAATTGAAAGTGATCTTCTTCCTCGGATGAGACATGCACGACATTCAGGGAATAGTCTTCAAGTTCTGGCATTTCGAGGTAGGGCGTAAAAATAGGTGTCCCCAACGCGATCGTATCGCCCGCGTTCAAAAGCCGTTGGTTTTTCAACGCTTTGAAGATATAACACATTGCAGCGGTTCCACCTTCGACCGCATAGATGTCAAACTTGGCATCAGGGCGATGGCCCGCACACATTGCCCACATCAAATATTCATGAACAATCTGTTCATTGTGAACGAGACAGCGGTCCGGCATAGGATAATGATCGCCAATGATGCTGTCGGTCAGTTCCAGCACAAAGTCATCCGCATTAAAATCGAACTTCTGAATTGCGAAATCCACGACACTGGCCAAGGTAGCCGCGGCAGGATTCGTACTTTCCGCATTGGCACAATAAGCCATCAAACGATGATAAGACCCCGGCCCTTGTGGCATTCCCGCCAACCCGACTTGTGGTTCATTCCGGTCTCGCTGCGCCTCGGTGATCGCGAATTGCCCCAAAAAGAAAAAGACTTCTCTCGCTTTGGTTGCAATCCAGTTCGGGTTTCCCCGACCAGCGTTCAGATACGGCAGGGTCGAGGCGCGTGACTCTTTCTGAGCCAGCTTGATAAGCTCATCTTTGATCTCAAATGGGCTAAGATCTTCGAACTTGTGTAAATCAAGAGTTTCGGACATCGGTTTTTATCCATGTTTATCAATATCAGAAATTACAATTTGATAGTAAAAACGGGTCACGGCATCTGTAAACAAAAACTCAGGATTATTAGCCAATTATGTTCCAAGCGATCAGCCCCGCTTGTTTGTTTTGTTGGCGCATGGCTGGTACTCGGCCCATCAGGACAACGGTTTCCGGCCTGTGGGGTTTCATTGGGGCTGCAGGATAAACGTGTCCCGCGAACAGGCCATCTTTGCGGGAATTGCTGTCATCGCGCCGTGTTCTTTCCATCCAACCACGCGCGAATGATTGCGCGGTGGCGATCGCGCCCGAAGCTTGGGAAGTGACCCCCATGCACAGTTTGTACAGGTAGATCATAGAGACGTACCATCGAGCGGTAATAATCGTCCGCATTGCTATGATAAGTGTCTTCGATCAACTCGCCATCATAGACAATATCGCCCGAAAACAAGATGCCTGTCGCGGCCTCCCACAAGGCAATTCCGCCCGGCGAATGACCTGGTGTATGGATCACCTCGAAATGCCTGTCCCCAAGATCGACGATATCGCCATCGTCCAGCAGGCGCGTCGCCTGCGCGCCGCTGACCGCATATGTATCGGATCGGTAGGGCAAGGGCGGTAGGCAGTCGAAAATCTCGTCCGTCACATAGGGGTCGGCCAACGTCGCCACGCGGGTTGGGTTCGCCAGAATATCGGCCTCGGCCCTGTGAACCGCGCGGTCCTCAAACTCGTGATGACAGCCGATATGGTCGAAATGGGTGTGGCTTGCGACCGCCGTCAACGCACGTTCGGTCACCAGAGGCACCCATGTTCGCAGCGACACAACACCCATACCGCTGTCGACCAGCATATCGCGGTCACGCCCACGCACATGCCACATGTTGCAGCGATAGAACGGCGTGATGAAAGGCTCATCGATCAGGGTGACGTCTTCGCCTTTGCGGGTGGTGCGGTACCAATCCTGCGGTTGCGCGCGTTGCATCAGGGGGTCTCCGGTTCGAACAGACGAAAATTCTCGACATCTGCGGATAACGATAGCACATCCCCCTGCGCCCACGCGCGGTCGGGCGCCAGATAGGCCGTAAGGTTCAGGTCCGGGGCACAGGCCGGTGACAGATGCGCCCGGCAATAGGTTCCGAAAAACGCCGCTGTAGTCACGGTGGCCTGCCCCATCGGGAACGAGCCCTGATCGTCCGCGCGGATATCCTCGGGGCGGAGGCAGATTGCGGCCGCCGCAGACGCTGGAGCATTCTGTGCGGGAAGAAGCCCAAAGGGTGTTTCTACACCAGCCCCAGATTTCACACCTTCTATATGGTTGTTTTCACCCATGAAATCCGCCGTGAACAGTGTTGCGGGGTGACGATAAACCCGGTCGGGCGTGCCATGATCTTCGATCCGGCCCTTACTCATGACCACGATCCGGTCGGCAATGGCCATGGCCTCTTCCTGATCATGAGTGACATGCACAAAGGTTGTTCCGATCTGTTGCTGAATGGATTTCAGTTCATCCTGCATGGATCGCCGCAGCTTGAGGTCCAGCGCGCCCAGCGGTTCGTCCAGCAGTAGAACGTCCGGGTTTACGGCCAATGCCCGCGCAAGCGCAACGCGCTGACGCTGACCGCCGGACAGGGCATGGGGACGTTTGAGCGCCGCATCCTTCAGACCGACCAGATCCAACATCTGTTCGGCGCGGGCGTGGCGGGCTTTCCGGCCCGTACCGCTCATACGCAGCCCAAAGCCCACATTGTCCCGCAGGGACATGTGCGGAAACAGGGCATAGTCCTGGAACACCGTGGTCGTGGGGCGTTTAACTGGCGCGACACGGGTCAAATCCTGACCGCCAATCAGCACGCGGCCTTCGGTAGGTTCCAGAAACCCGCCAAGGATAGACAAAAGGGTGGTCTTGCCGCAGCCGGATGGCCCCAGCAGGGTTACGTATTCACCGGCCTCGATCTGTAGGTCGATCCCGGACAGCGCCTGAAACTGACCGAACCGGTGATTGAGACCTGAAAACGTGACAGACGCGGTCATTGGCGGCCTTTCCGAAAGATGGTGAGTTCCAGCAGCAGCACAACCGCCACCGAGATCAGGAAGACGAAGCTGCCGATTGCATTCAGTTGCGGCGACAGGCCAGACCTGAGCAGCGACCAGATCTCAACCGGCAGGGTGACGTCAAAGCGGGTCAGCAGGAAGGAGATGATAAACTCGTCCCAACTGAGCGTGACCGACAGGAAAAAGGCCGCCGCAATCGACGGCAGCAACATCGGAACCGTCACCAGCATGATCACCTTGGGCTCGGACGCGCCCAGATCACGGGCCGCTCGTTCGGCATTTTGCTGTTGCGCCCCCATCGAGGCGTAGATGATGGCAAAAGCCAGCGGCAGGTTGATAACCACGTGCCCGATGGCGGCGGTCCATAGCGAAACGCCAAAGCCCGACCGCGTCAGAACGATCAGCAGACCCAGCCCGACGATCAGGTAGCTGACAGTCAGGGGGGCAATCAGCAGCCCTCGGATCAGGGTCGATCCCGGCAGAACGTGCCGCGCCAAACCGTATGCGGCCAGAAATCCAAGCGTTACGGCAACCGCAGACGACCCGAAGGCAACAAGGATCGAGTTGCGCAGCGCTGCCATCAAATCCTCGTCCCCAAGAATGGTCTGGTACCATTGCAGGGACGGTCCGTTAAACGGCGGCACCGGCAGCGTTCCTTCCTGAAACGAGAACAGGACCAGCACACCCACCGGCAGGTAGATAAAGACAAAAGCGGCAATCAGGTAAGCCCACGGCAGAAAACGCATCATAGCCGGTCAAGCCTTAACCAGCGGGCAGATAGCAGGTAGGCCAGCGCGACGATGCTCATCAAGACGATGGCCAGCGCCGAGGCCAGCGGGAAATCCGCACGTCGTCCCAATTGCACCATGATGACCTGTGGCACGGTTAGTTCGGTATTGCCGCCCAGAATCTGCGGCGTGACGTAATCGCCGATACACAGGACAAAGGTCAGGAATGCTCCGGTGACAATACCGGGCAGCGTGAGCGGCAAGATCACGTGCCGGAAGGTTTGAAAGGCGTTGGCGCCAAGGTCCATTGCCGCCCGGCGATAGTTCGGGGATAGCTGGATCAGGTTGGCATAAATCGTCAGGGTCAGAAGCATCACAAAGAAATGCACAAAGCCCGTCACCGTCGCAAAGCGCGTATTGGCCAGCGTGATCGGCTCGGCGATGGCGCCGATCCACATCAGGGTCTCGTTCACTACGCCTTCGCGCGCCAGAACCAGCAGCCACGCATAGGACCGCACCACATAGGAGGTCCAGAATGGCAGGATCGCCAGCAGCAGGGCCAGGCGCTGCCAGCGCGGCGACACACGAAAGGCAATGATCCAGGCCAGCGGATAAGCCAGCACGACCGAGATCACAGTCACCGCCAGCGTGATTTCAAGCGAAACCAGAACCGCGCGCCACAGATACTTCTTTTCAAGCAGCTCGGCATAGTTGGCCAGCGACAGGTCCCAGACAAGCGTGCGCCCTTCAAGCGAAGCAAGGCTCATCGCGCCCATCACGACGAAAGGCACGATGAAAAAAGCGATGGTCCACAGCAGGGCCGGAGTCACAAAGCCCCAGCCCCGGATCTGGTCCTTGGACATGCTCACTGCTGCAGAGTTTCCAGCCACAGATCCTGCATCTCGATATCCAGATCCGCATCCGGTGCAGGATATAGCTGTGTCAGCGCCAAATAGTCAGGCTGCTGATCCCAGCGCAGGATGTCTTTCTGCGCATCGGTCAGAACGTCTCCGGCCTTGGCATTTGCGGGCATTCCCCAAAAGCACGAAGACGTCGCCAAACGAGCCTGCCCTTCCGGGCTGGTGATATATTTGATGAACTCAACCGCCAGATCTGGGTTACTGGCCCCTTCAACCACGCCGATGGATTGTGCCCAGCGAACCGCGCCTTCCTTGGGGATGGTCCATGTCAGTTCCGGCTGTTCCGAGGCCAGCACGGCCGTCAGCCACTCACCCCCACCGACAACGATATCCACCTCGCCTGTCGCCAGCGCCGTTTGCGCCGCAACCACCCCCGCGACCGAGGCCGCTCGGCTTCGCATGGTTGACAGCACACCATCGATCTTTGCCAAATCTCCCGGGCCAATCGCATCCGTTGCAATGCCTTCGGCAATAGCAGCCAGCCCCATCACGGGCAGGTAGTAGTCATAGATCGAAATCCGCCCGTCATATTTCTCGGACCAGACACTGGTCAGGCTTTCCATATCCGCGGGATCGACCTTGGCCGAGTTGTATGAGATCGTGTTGTAGCCAAATTTCTCGGTCACGGCATAGGTCACGCCGTCGACTGAGTTGTTTTCGGCCATGACCACTTCGGGGAAGTAATCCGCAGTCGAGATCGCGCCCTCGGGCAGCGGGGCCAGAACACCGGCTTCGACTGCGCGGAACACGTCGATCCCGTCCACCACAAGCACATCCCAGTCGCCGGGTCTGGATTGCTCCAGCAATGCCAGCGCCGCGCCGGTTCCTTCGTATTCGCGAAGGTTGACCTTGACGTTATGTTCCGCCTCAAACGGCGCGATCAGTTCGGGATCAGTATGGTCGCACCACACCAACGCATTCAATTCGCCCTCGGCCCAGGCAGTGCCAGCCATCAAGGCCAGCGTCGACGCGCCAAGGATTTTACGTCCGGTTTGCATTCGTTCATCTCCTGTTGATTACGGATCGCCCGGTTTTTGTGTGGGTCTGTCCGAAAAAACTTGAACAGCCTCATCTTTTAAGTCAACTCTAAATTTGGATTTGTGTTACACGAGGTCGTTTTTCCACATGGCAGGATTACGAGAGCGGCAAAAAGCAGCGCGCGAGCGTCGCATTCTGGAAGCCGCATCCGCGAAATTCCGGTCACACGGCTATCGGTCGGTGAAAATCGAAGATCTGGCAGAAATGGCCGAAGTGTCGGTCGGCACGGTCTACAACTATTATGAGACCAAGGGCGACATTCTGATTGCCACCGTCGCCATGGAGGTCGAAGAAGTCATCGCCGCAGGCGCTCCGATTCTGGCCAACCCACCACAGCGCGTAGACGACGCGCTTCTGGCGTTGATTTATCAATATTACGATCACTCGCTCGAGTACCTATCCAAGGAAATGTGGCGCGCGGCGATTGCCCATTCCATCGAACACCCCAACACACCAAGTGGTCGGCGTTACGCGGAACAGGATCGTCGGCTTGCAGCACAGGTGACCGAATTGATCAGGGTTCTGCAGGGCCGGAAGCTGGTGCGCCAGAACCTAATCGCCACAGACCTGGGCACACTAATATTTGGCGCATTAAATCAGGCGTTCATTGAATTCGTCAAACAAGATGACATCACACTCGTTCAGCTCAGAACTCAAATCGCGGCACAGATCGCACCTGTCGCGTCTCTCATGTCAGGAGATGCCCCAGTGACAAATCAATAGGGTTTTTTCGCAAATTTCTTTGAAGGCAACGCAGGTTGAGCAGGAGAATCAATTTTCCTGCATCCTGTGTGAACTGCTGTAACGGGCGGAGTCTGCGCGTGAATTGACCATTGCTGATCTAGCGAAAGATTTGCATCCCAGCATTAGTCAGATCCGGCGACCACAGGGTCAGCGACGGCACAAAGTTCAGTCGGTGACTTCAGCCAGATGTTCAGTCTTTGGCAGCAAAATCAGACAAAACCAGTGTTTTCTCAAACGGCGTTTTCGCTTGCCTCGTTTAATACCGCCTGCGCTGTAACATCATCAATGACCAAAGTGCTGATATGGCCCCCATTTAGTGCAGCACGTACCGGTTCAGCCTTATCGATACCGGAGGCAACACCAATGCGGATCGGAACTAATTTGGCATCCTTCAGCGGCAGGCTGACAAGTCTGGAGTTAAGCGCGGTGCTGCACAGCTCACCTTCGCAATCGACCAAGTGCCCAAGCAGTTCCGCCCTGACCCCGCTATCGTAGAGCTGCGACCGGTCCTCTTCGGACAGGGGGTGCGCTTTGTAATAAGTCGCATCCTCTTCGGTTACAGCTCCCAGTCCCAAGAGAGAGACATTTGCGTTCCGCGCTTGGGTGAGCACATCGCTCACTGCACGCACTGACAGCAGAACATCTCGTTCGTCCTGCGTATCAGCATGTAAGGGCGCGTGGATCAGGGTTGCCGAACCTCCCAAACCGTCGGCGATACGGGTCGCGATGTGGTTCACATCGGTATAATGCTGGCCTTGCACCCCTCCGGTCATTGGCACCACGACATTCGACGCTGCTCCGCCCGGCTTCAAATGGTCCGCGACGGCGCTGAGCGTTTTGCCGCCAGATATTGCCAAAACGTCGGTGGGTCCAAGAATATGCTGCAGATGCTGCGCCGCCGATTTTCCGACCTGATCCAGCGTGATTTCAGCGTTTTCGGTTACGGTGTTGACCACAAGGCAAGCGGACAGCGGCCAGCGCTCCTTCATCTGGCGTTCCAGCTCGAAAAGACGTTGGAACGGGCTGTGGATGCGAAATTCGACCATGCCCATCTCGCGGCCCTGCTTGATCAGCCGGTTCACCTTGGCCGTCGACAATTTCAAGCTGTTGGCAATGTCAGCCTGAAGCAGCCCCTCTTGAAAATGCAGGGTCAGGACACGGGCGATCAGGCGCAGCGTGTCGGGATCGGGTCCGGATGCGTTCAATTTTCACTGTCCCTTCTGCTCACCAAATGGTTCGATGCCGCCGCCAGCAACAACGCGGTGCCAACGACCAGAGTTTGGAAATAGGCGGGCACCAGTGTCAACATGCCCACAGTCAAAGACATGATGATCAGCGCCCCGATAAAGGATTTCAGAACCCGCCCTTCGCCGCCGCTGAAGGCTGTACCACCCAACAGAACCACAAGTATAGCGGTTAGTTCCATCCCGTCGCCCGACAGTGGGTCGCCCAGCGACATAAAACTGGACCGCGCAATGCCCGCCAGCGCCGCACAAACCCCGACCAGCACATAAAGCAGGATCACCGTCCGCGCCGTATTGATACCTGACAATTTCGCAGCCGTCGGATTGCCCCCGGTTGCAGCGGCGTATTTGCCCAGTTTCATCCGATCCTGCGCGATGATCATTGCAATCGTAACCAGTATGGCCACCCAAAAGGCCCACGGCAGACCAAACAGCACACCATCTCGTCCATAATCGTTGAACCAACTGGGCATTTTCAGGTCGCCGCCGGATTTGATCGCCGAAACACCATCCTCAACCAGCAACAATGCGATGCCTTTATAAAGACTTAGGGTGATCAGCGTGGCGATGACTGGCGTGATCTTTAATTGGATCACAAGAAACCCGTTAATAGCCCCCAGCAGAACGCCCAATACAACGGTCGCAACAAAAGCCGGCAGGAAAGGTACCCCGTTGATTACGAGCATAGCATAGACAACCGCGCTCAGGCTCATGGCGCTGCCCACGGACAAGTCGATATAGCCCGAGATCATCAACAACGTGAACGCCCCGGCCAGCGTCAGGATCGGTGCCGAAATACGCAGGATGTTGATGATATTGCGCTCACTCAGGAAGTTGCCACGCTCGAACAGGGGAAACTTGTCCAGATTGGCGGTGCTTAGAACAACCACAACAAGGATCAGGACCAGATAGATGTAATAGTCCTTGAGGAACCGTTTTACACGATCGCCAGAACTGGGGTTTTGGGTCAGATCGGTCATTATGCATGTCTCCGGGCCAGAGCCCAAGTCTGAGCCATGATTGCGATGAACACCGCGATGGCCTTGAGGGTGAATTGCCAGTCAGGCGAAAGAACCAACCCGGTAGCCGCAGACGTCACGGTCGCCAATATGATTGCTCCAAAGAACATCCCGATCACTGACCCGAACCCGCCTGCAATTGCGACGCCACCCAACAGCGAGATGACCAGCGCGTCAAACTCCATCAGCATGCCACGGTTTGAGAACCCGGATTTGAATTCCGAGGCCAGCAAAATGCCAACAGCTCCGGCCATGGCCGCGCTGAACAGATACAGCTTGATGACATGCCGCGCGTTATCGACCCCCGAAAGCCGCGATGCGACAGGGTTGGCTCCGATCAGATAGGTCAACCGGCCAAACACCGTCTTGCGTTCTACAAAAACGGCCACAAGGATCAGGACCGTCATAAGCACAACCGGCAGTTTGATCGAAGTGCCGAACATGGTCATGTTCCCCAGCACACCGAAATCTGACGGCAGGTTTGTGTTACGTTGCGAGCCTTGCGTGACCACCTGCGCGATCCCCCGCGCCAGCATCATCGTGCCCAGCGTGACGATGATTGACGGCACCCGCAGCGCGACAACAAATACCGCATTGATTGCCCCGATCAGCATTGCGCCGATCAGGGCGCAGACCATCGCCAGCCAAGTCGGCATTCCCCAGCCCGAGGACAAAGCGTTCGCACCTTCGGTCGACTGCGCAAACCACACGGCCAAAACACCCGACAGTGCGACGATGCCTCCGACTGACAGGTCAAAGTTCCCCGAAACCAACAAGAACGTCACACCGACCCCGAGTGAGATCACCGCCCAGTTGTTTGTCACCAGGTTCACAACGTTCTGAAACTGAAAGAAATTCGGCACCAGAATGGAGGCTAATAGGAACAACGCCACCGCAGCTCCGGCGACAAGCGACGTGATGAACATCTCATCACTTAACCTGTTGTCCCGTGCGGCCAGCCTGCGGCCCGCAATTGCTTGGTCGGTCATGGCTTCTTTCCGCCTCCGCCGGTTACGACATTCAGAATCTGAGGAATATCGACCTCTGCTTCGTTTTGGATTTCAGCTTCAACCCGCCCGTCATACATCAGGAACACCCGGTCGCAGATGCCCAACACCTCTTCCAGTTCGGATGAAAAGATACAGATCGCGCGACCATTATTGGCCAGATCGCGGATCAGATCATAAATCTCGGACTTTGCCCCGACGTCGACGCCGCGTGTTGGTTCGTCCAGCAGCAGCATATCTGCATCCGCGAACAGGCACTTGGACAAAACGACCTTCTGTTGGTTCCCACCCGAAAGCTTTTCGGCGTACTTCTCAATCGAATTGGTCGCGATCCCCAGTTTACCGACATATTCCCGGGCAACTTCCTTTTCGCGTTCATCCTTAAACACACCGAAACTGGCAAGCTTGCGGATGTTCATGATCGGAATGTTGCGCCGGATCGTCAGTTCCGTGAACAGACCTTGCGTGCGCCGCTCTTCTGGGACCAGAGCAATCCCTGCCGCGATGGCCTCTTTCGGCGAGGAGGGACGTTTTCGGCCTAGAAAATCAATCTGCCCGTCCGCTTTGTCGGCCCCGTATATGGCGCGCGCCACTTCGGTCTTGCCCGCGCCAACGAGGCCATAAAAACCAACGATTTCGCCTTCATTCACATGAAATGAAACGTCCTTCAGAAGGTGATTGCTAAGCCCTTTGACCGTCAGCACCGGTTTGTCGGCAATTTCATCACGCGGTTCGTAGTCATGGGTGATCGCGCGCCCCACCATCATCTCTATCAACTCGGGCCGGCCGTTCACGTCCGCCAGAGGTTTGGTGGCGATGTGCTTGCCGTCACGCATGACGGTGACGTTGTCGCCCAGCTCAAAAATCTCATCCAGCTTGTGCGAGATATAGATGACCGTCACGTCCGAGTCCCGAAGCCTGCGGATTACTCCGAACAGGCGCTCGACCTCGCGTTCTGACAAGGCGGCGGTGGGTTCATCCATGATGATAATACTGGCCCCTGATGAGGCCGCGCGGGCAATCTCGACAATCTGTTTCTGCGCCACACTCAGCGATGAAACGCGCGCACTGGGGTCGATCGTCGGTTCAATTGCCGCGAGTGTTTTAGTCACCCGCTCCTCTAGATCGGACTTGACCAGGAAACCAAGCCGACTGGCCTCCATCCCGAGGGTCAGGTTTTCCAAGACAGTCAGTTGATCAACAACGTGCAGTTCCTGAAACAGCGTGCCAATACCGCTTTCGCGTGCATCCTGCGTGCTGCTGGGCGCATGATCACGACCCAGAATGGCCATTGATCCGCTTGTCGGGGCAAGCGCGCCTGTCAGCATCTTGACGATAGTTGACTTCCCCGCCCCATTCTCGCCGACCAGGCAATGCACCGTATTCCGGTCAATATCGAACGACACGGTGTCCACGGCGCGTACACCGGGGTAGTCCTTGGTCAGATCCCTGACGGACAGAGCTTTTTCCTGTGCATTGTCGGCAAAGGCAGTCTGCACGATCATTCCCTTTATTTTCGCAAGACAACAGTGGCAGCGAACTGGTCGCTTCCATGGGCCAAGCTTATCTGATTTTGAATAGGTTGCTACCAACGCCGGCCTCAGTAGGGAGGACGAGGTTACGACGTTGGCAGCAATTAAAGAACCAACCGGGCTGATCAGGTCAAAAGTCGGGTATTAGGCCTGATCGCAACGATAGGTTCGTCAGGGTCGGTTAGCCGCCGAACTGGTCCTTAAGCCACTGTTCTGCCTCATCTTTCGGCATCGACCAGTAAGATACAGTGTAGGCCTTATAGAAGAACTCTTCCGCTGTGTCTGAGGTTGGTGCGACCTTGCCATCCAGAACATCCATGATCAGGTCGATGCGGCCTTGTGCGGTTTCAACCGGCGGCAGGCCCATCGAGACTTTCAGACTGGAATTCGGATCATAGACCTGCTCGAATTCGACCGAGTCAAAATCGACGCTTGCCACGATTTCAGTCAGCGGTTTGCCGTTGTCGAACTTGCCACGACCCAGTTGCGCCAGGCCGGCCATAGTACCGACGGTCAGGTTAGAGGCTTCGGAATAGATCAAGTTCACCTCGGGCCGTTGGGTCAGCAGGTCGACAATGATCTGCTTGGCCGCTTCCTGACCCTTGCTGGAATCCAGCGCGCCCAGGTTTTCAGCGTCAGGATCAACCGAAAGCACACCTTCAGCAAAAGGCGCTGTCCGACCCGAGTTTACCTCGGTGTGGTTCGGCCAACCCAGTTGCACCATGACGATCGACTTGTCAGGATGTGCCTCTTTCCACGCTTTGGCCATCTGTGCGCCCATTTCGAACGACACTGCGGCTTCATCGCTGCGTGCGGTCGGGATGCCCGTGTCGGTGATCGGGCTGAAGAACGAGGTCATGACAATATCGTCGGCCAACGCGTCTTCGACGCCGGGCGTCGCGGCCTCAGCATCCCAGATGTGCAGAGTGGCTGCATCAAAACCGCCGGCGGCGATCTGGTCGACATTTTGAGTCATGACAGCAGAATCTGCCTGGCCGTCAAAGACCACAACCTCTGCACCATATTTTTCTTTTGCATAGCGCTCGGCCTCGGCCGCCTGAGATTGGTGAAATACGTTCGACAAGTCGGACACAAAGAATGCGATCCGCTTCCCATCATCAGCAAAAGCCCCGGCCCCACCAACAAAAGTCAGTGTCGTGGCCAGCAGACCCGCCTTGAGTACATTCCTCCGCTGCATTTTCATCTCTTCCCTTTTTGTTTCCTCCAGAGCGCGGCTGATCTGAAACAATAGGCATCAGAGCCGCAATTCCAGCCCGAACCTCTCCTCAGGAATCGATGCTGAAATATATTGCAGTATATGTTATTATTATCATTTTGCTTGCCTAGTCAACTGTTTTTGGCGCCCGATAAGCTTAAGAAATTTGTGGATCCGCTATTGCAATAATCTCATAAATATTTGAAAATAAACACATAAAGTTCATTCTCTTTAGAAGGGCGTTGCAGCACAGACGTATCCTGGTCAGCACAATGGTGACCGAAAAGAAAAATGCTCTGAATCACTGTTAGATTTTGGTGAAAAGAATCCCGCCGAGCTTACAGCTTCGCCAGCTTCTGAACGGAAATTCGCGCTTTTCCCTTCACGATTTCTTTGAACCGGACCATGTGCGGCATGCGCCCGTGACTGGTAATCGCCTCACCCCCGGACCAAATCTCGTGGATCAGAAATTCGGTCTTTTTGTCGGGTGATAAGAACACATCATAGCCCCGGTTACCTGCCTCTTGACGACTGGCATTTGCGAGATCTTCGATTGCGGTGCGCACCACTTCTGACTGGCCTTCTTCCGGCTCGATGCGCGCGATGATCACAATCTCCGACATGTCTCAGGCCCTGTTGCGGATCATGTCGGCCGCTTTCTCAGCGATCATAACAACAGGAGATGCAGTGTTGCCCGAAACGATTTTCGGCATGATTGACGCATCAACAACCCGAATCCCCCCAAGGCCATGCACTCTGAGATCCGTACCCACTACCGCCGATGGATCAGACCCCATCTTACATGTCCCGACTGGGTGGAAGATCGTGGTGGCAATGTCACCAACACCTTTCACAAGATCCTCTTCGGTTTCCATGGCTGGACCCGGCAGAACTTCCTCGGGCTGATAAGGCTTGAGGGCATTCGCCGTCATGATCATCCGCGCCTGGCGCACTGATTTCGCGGCAACACGCTTGTCATTGTCCGTGGACAGATAATTCAAACGGATATCGGGCTGGTCCGAGGTATCCGCTCCCTGAATATGGCAGGTTCCAATACTCTCAGGGCGCAGATTGCAGACCGAAACGGTAATGGCCGGAAACGGATGCAACGGATCGCCCAGTTTGTCAGTAGACAAGGGTTGAACGTGATACTCCAGATCGGGCGTCGCCAGATCAGGGTTGGATTTGGTGAACATCCCGAATTGACTGGGTGCCATGGACATCGGCCCCGATTGCGTTAACCCGTATTGCAGAGCGATCTTCGCCTTGCCGACCAACGAGTTAGCCATCGTATTCAGCGTTTTCGCGTTCTGTACTTTGAACACGGTGCGGATTTGCAGATGATCCTGAAGGTTCTCACCCACGCCTGTGCTTTCGTGATGCACAGCAATGCCATGTTCGGCCAACACATCACCTCGGCCAACACCCGAGAGTTCCAGAATTTTGGGAGAGTTGATCGCCCCGGCGGCCAGCAAAACCTCGGCCCCTGCGAAGGCATCATAGCGAACGCCTTTTTGCTGAAAGCAAACGCCTGTCACTCGCTTACCGTCGAACAACAACGTCTGTGTTTCTGCATGAGTCATTACGCGCAGGTTCGGGCGTTTCATCGCCGGGCGCAGAAAACCTTTCGCTGTATTCCAGCGCACGCCTTTGCGTTGGTTGACCTCGAAGAACCCGGTGCCTTCGTTACTGCCATCGTTGAAATCCGCGCGTGGTTGAATGCCAAATTCCTTGGCCCCTTCCTGCACAGCCTTCAGGATATCCCATTCCAAACGCTGCTTTGAAACCTTCCACTCACCACCTGAGCGGTGCATCTCACTGTCGCCCGCATGGTGATCCTCGGACTTCAGAAAATAGGGCAGCACGTCGTCCCATCCCCAACCGGCATTGCCCAGTTGACGCCAATGATCGTAGTCCGCCGCCTGCCCCCGCATATAAATCATGCCATTGACCGAGGTGCAGCCGCCCAGAACCTTGCCGCGCGGATAGACCAGGGAACGCCCGTTTAGCCCCGGCTCAGCGGCGGTTTTCATCATCCAGTCAGTGCGCGGATTGCCAATACAATAGAGGTAGCCAACGGGGACATGGACCCAGTGGTAATTGTCCGATCCGCCCGCCTCTAGCAGTAAAACCCGCGTCTTGGGGTCTTCAGTCAGGCGGTTTGCCAGAACACAGCCCGCCGTGCCTGCACCGACGATAATATAGTCGTATTCGCCATCAAGTTTCCGGGCGTGTGTCATGAAATTCTGGTCTTTCTGGTTAGAATGCGACGACAAGTTTGCCGATCATGCGACCGGTTTCGATGAGCGCGTGAGCCTCTTTCAGCGTTTCCGCTGACAAGCCGTTCAGTGTTTTTTGTTCGGTCGTTCGGATGATCCCGTCATCGACCATACTGGCAACACGAGCCAAAATCTGCCCCTGCCGAGCCATATCTGCCGTTCCAAACAGCGAACGGGTGAACATCAGTTCCCACATCAGAGCAGCGGACTTGCCCTGCAATGCCGAGATATCCAGCTTTTCCGACGTTTCCACAATGGTTCCAATGCGGCCCTGCGGCGCGATCAGTTCACACATGGCATCCCAATGCTGTGCGGTGTCGGCGTATTGCGTGATGTAGTCCACGGTTTCATGCCCTGCGGCCTGCACCTCGGCGATCAGATCGCGATGGTTAACCACCTGATGCGCACCCATGTCCTTGCACCAATCGACCGTTTCAGGGCGAGATGCAGTGGCGATCAGATTCAATCCAGTCAGCCTACGTGCAAGTTGCAGGGTAATCGAACCCACCCCTCCGGCCCCGCCGATAACCAGCAGGCTGGCCGGCGTTTCATTTGTGGGAACTTGCAATCGGTCAAACAGTATTTCCCACGCGGTCAGCGACACCAAGGGCAAAGAGGCCGCCGCGGCGGGGCCCATCGACTTCGGAGCAAGTGATGTGATGCGATGATCGACCGCCTGCAACTCAGCATAAGACCCTGGGCGATCGGCATCGCCAGCATACCACACCCGGTCACCTTTGGTGAATCCTGTAACGTCGGGGCCCATATCAAGCACAATACCTACGGCGTCATATCCCAGAATGAACGGCTCGGCATGGTCCTGCTCGGCTGCTGTTCGGATGCGGCGCTTGGCATCTGCGGGATTGACCGAGATTGCCTCGACCTCGACCAGCAGATCGTTGGGTCGAAGAACCGGCTCTGGCAGGTCGACATCCATCAAGCTGTCAGGCGCGTCAATTGGAAGTGATTTCAGAAATCCCACGGCTTTCATGCTGATTTCCTTTCGGTTGAAGTTTGAGCGCTGTCCCAAAACCCGCGCATGGCTTCGATAAGCGCAAGGTACTGCGCGTAGCGGTTATCGTAATGGGCTTTCATGTCCGCATTCGACTGGAACTCGGCCTTGCGGCGGGTCATCTGACCGATGGCCTCTTCGTAGGAGCCGTACGCGCCCGTTGCCACCGACACACCAATCGCCGCACCCAAAGCACCAGTTTCCTGCGCTTCGGCCACATAGATCGGTACACCAAGGCAATCGGCGAACATCTGCGGCCAGACAGGGCTGCGCGAGCCACCGCCAGACAGAACCGCCTGATCAAAGCTGACGCCTGCGGTTTTCAGAACCTCGATATGGCGGCGGTGCTCGAACAAAACACCCTCGAACAAGGCGCGCAACATGTGGCTTTCACCGTGCCAGCCCGCAACACCATAAAACCCGCCCCGGAACGACGCCCCCTGCCCCGAACCATAAAGGAACGGATGGAAGAACGGGTCATCCGCCGCAGGGGTGACCTCGGCCACCTTGTCATTGCAGAACCCAAAAGGATCGTCGTGATGCGCGCCGCGTTCGACGAATTCACGCACATACCATTCAAGATTGGCGGCCGACGTCGCGCTGGCCTCGATGTTCACGAACCGGTTGGGGCCAAAGCCCGACACCATGAACAGATCATCGTTGACGGCAGGTTTGTCCGAAAACACCTGATTGATGCTCCAGGTTCCTGCTATGATCGACGCCTCGCCCGCACGCACGACGCCCGAGCCCATTGCGCTGGAGACCACATCGAAATAGCCCCCAATCACCGGTGTGCCTTCGGCCAGGCCGGTTGCTGCGGCGGCCTCGGCGCTGACGGTTCCGGCGATATCCGCCGGGTCGATCAAGCGCGGGAGCATCTCGCGCGCGTCTTCCAAACCGTAAAGCGCCAACAGTGTGTCGTCATAGGTGCAGTCCGGCATCCGGGTCAGACCACTGCCCGACATGTCCGATATCTCGCTGACCTGCTCATCTGTTAGCTTGTAGGTAATGAAATCCTTGCACAGAAGCACAGTGCCGGTCTGTACATAAATCTCGAGCTGGTGGCGTTTGATCCAAGCCAGCAGAACCGGGGTTTGCGACGGCCACGGTTTTTGCAAACACAGCGCGTGCAGAGCATCCCCTGCGGCTTCGGACAATTCCTCGGCCAGACCGGCAGCGCGCGTGTCAAGCGACTGGATGCCGACAAGCGGTTCACCCGCCTTGTCCAGCAGGTACAGCCCGTTGCCATGCCCGGCACAACCGACGCCAATAATCTGATCCGACGTGACCCCGGCCTTGTCGATGCAACCAGAGATCACCTGCCGTGCATTGGCCCAAAGCTCATTCAGGTCACGCTCCACATGTCCCGGTTGCGGGGTCGAAGACTGACCGTCCAGCGCCTGCATCGCCACGGGCTGCCCGTTTAGGTCGAAGAGCACGGCCTTGATGACCGTATTCCCCGCATCCAGGCCCAATATGTATTGGTTGTTAGCCACGGTTATAGATATCCCACGCTTCTTCGCCGCTGGCCTTATCATGGATCATCGCCATCAATGCTGCCACAACCGCCTTGGGATTGTCGTGCTGATAGATGTTGCGGCCATAAACCATCCCTTGCGCACCCTGCGCGATCAGTGCCGCCGATTTCATCAACACGTTCTTCAGTTCTTCCTTACCACCGCCGCGCACCAGAACGGGCACGCGCGCAGCCTCAATCACGCGGTGGAAGTCCTCGGGGTTTTCGGTTGGGTCTGCCTTGATGATATCAGCCCCCATTTCCGAGGCCAGTCGCACCAACGTCACGATCTTCTCGGCGTCACCATCCACCTGATAACCACCGCGCACTTCATTGGGCAGCATGACCAGAGGTTCGATCATCAACGGCATACCGTATTTGTGACAGGCCGCGCGCACCTTGCTGATGTTCTCGACGCACTGACGAAACAGTTCAGGCTCGTCCGGCAGCATGAACAGGTTGACGACAACGGCGGCGGCGTCCATTTCCAGTGCGCCGATAATCGGCTCGTCTGCGTTTTGCAGCATCGACCACATCACCCGGTGGCGCTGATCGTTATAGGGGTTGCCCATGTCGATCCGCATCACCAGCGCGGGCTTGTCCTTTTCGGGGCGCGATTGCAGCAGGTCGGCTTGCCCATAGGCACACTGAATGGCATCCGGCTTGGCCCCAATCAGCGTGTCCATGACACCCGCCATATCCTCAAGCCCGACCATAAAGCTGGGCTCATTGCAGACCCCGTGGTCGATCGCCACGTCCAGACATCCGCCATTGGTAAACATCCGGTTCATTCGGGCTTTGGTACTTACACGCATTCTGTTCTCCGTTCCTTGTTTCGTGCGGTTAGAGTTTCGGCGGACACGCCGTAATACTCGGACAATTCATGTATAAGCGTTTGGGTCTGATCAGTGATTTCCTGCGGGCTGATACCGCGTTCGGCGGCCACAAGAGTTCCCAACTGGCCCAGCAGCGCATCCGAAATCTGCCCTGTGATCGCCAAAGCGGTCCGGCGCAGGACGATATCAGACAGGGTTTCGACAAATTCCGTGCGCAGCAGCCAAATAATCTCGGCCTCGGTATAAAGGCAGCCAGCCAACAGTGGCGTATCCTTAACCGATTGGCAGAACTGTCCCACATCGTCGGCGTGCGTGCCGTAATGTTCCATCAGGTGCAGCGCGCGGTCGGGCGAAATGTGAAAGTCCTCGACCAGCCTGTTTTGCAGCGTTTTCGCATCATCGGGAAACTGTGCTCCGCCCCCGATAGGCAATCCAAGGGTCGACGTCTTACGCGGTTTTTCAAGCGCGGCCAGAACCTTATCCGTGGTCTGTTCACCAAATGCGCGGAAGGTCGTCCATTTACCACCAACCATGCAGAACTGCGGCACCGATCCGTCCAGCCGCGTCGTGTAATGACCACGCGAAATCCGACCGGTGAAATCCTGATCACTGTGCGGCAGCGGGCGGATCCCGCTATAGCTGAACACAACCTGTTCGGCAGCGATCTGAATCTCAGGAAATACCAACCGCAGTGAACCGAGAATATAGTCGAACTCTTCCGGCTCACATCGCACGCGCGTTGCTTTGTCGACGCGAATATCGGTTGAACCCGCCAGCACCTTTCCCTGATAGGGAAACACGATACAGACCCGCCCGTCGGTATTTTCGAAATAGACCATATGACCGCCAAGCGCCTGCAACAGCGCCGGGTTGTCGATGATCAGGTGCGAACCCTTGGTGCCCGAGACCATCTGCTGACTGGCTTCGCCGCCCAGGCTGCGGACTGTATCATCCAGCCAGGCACCAGTGGCATTCACGATCACCTTGGGCTGAACTGGCAATTGCTGACCGCTGCGCCGGTCTGTCACAGCATAATCTTCACCGTCCCGCGTCATTTCGGCATAGTTCAAAGCTATGCAATCAGGCGCGGCGATCTGCACATCGCGGATCATTTCGACACACAGACGTTCTGGATGCGTGATCTGCGCGTCATAATACACGGCTGATCGAGTGGCCTTGGGCGTTAGCTCAGGCCAGTCGCTGCGCGTTCGCCCTGCGCTGTTGAAATGATGCTTTGGCAGGATACGCCGCTTGCGCGTCACCCAATCATACAGCGACAACCCCAGCTTGATCGGCATCGCACCACGACTAGAGGGTTTGCCCTGCCAACCGACAAAACTGGCCACCGCGTTTAACATACCCGAAAACACCGAAGTGATCGGAATGACCGTCGGCAAAGGCCGCACCATATGAGGAGCGTTCAACAGCAGTGCATCGCGTTCGCGCAGCGACTCCTGCACCAGATCGAATTCGCCATTCTCTAGGTAACGCAATCCACCATGGATCATCCGCGACGGCGCGGCGCTGCACCCCGAGGCAAAGTCGTTGCGCTCAACCAGCAAGACCCGCAGCCCCTGCAAGGCCAAATCCCGATAAACTCCAATCCCGTTTATGCCCCCGCCGATAACCACGGCGTCAAAAACAGCGTTCTCGTGCAGCTTTGTCAGGCATTGTTGTCTTTGTTCTGACATGGTGGTCCTGTTCGTTGCGGGGGCCTTGGGGTCTTAGCTGTCGAGATCGCTCAGGTGCGCGATAGCTTGCGCACTGATGTCAGCGGTTTCAGCTTCGGTCAGGCGCAATTGGCCCGCCTTGGCATTCTCGGCCGCCTGTGCCGCGTCACGCGCGCCGCAAAGCGAGAATGTGATACCGGGTTGTTGCACGGTCCAAGCGATTACCGTCTGCGCCAGCGTCGCGCCATGTGCCTCGGCAATAGGCGCGATGGTCCCCATCAGATTGGCAACCTTCTGGCGATTAGCCATCGAGAAACGCGGATTGTCCTTGCGCTGATCGTCGCCTTCGAACACCCGATCAGGACCGATCTTGCCACTGAGCAACCCTAGCGCCAGCGATGAATAGCTAAGGACCGACACACCATTCTCGCGGCACATAGGCAGCAGCGTGCCTTCGATGTAGCGCTTGACCATCGAGTATTCTTCCTGAATGGCGTCCAACTGACCGGAGGCGACATAAGCCTTGACCTCATCGACCGAAGTATTGCTGGCCCCGATAGAGCGGATTTTGCCCTGCTGTTTCAGGGTCTCTAACGCCTCCATCGTTTCAGCGATGGGGGTGGTAGGGTCCTGCCAATGGGTGATGTAGTGGTCGATGTAATCGGTACCCAGTCGGGTCAAGCTTTTCTCGACCTCATAGATAATCGCGTCCTTGCCCAGATAGCGATGCACCGGCTTGCCGTCATAGTCGAAGAAATGGTTGCCCTTCTGCGTATGCCAAACCAACCCGCATTTGGTGGCCAGCACCACCTTGTCGCGGCGCCCTTTCAATGCCTTGCCAACAATATCTTCGGCTACGCCCTGCCCATAGGCAGGGGCCGTGTCGATCAACGTAATCCCCGCATCGACCGAGGCCTGGATTGCGGCGATGGATTTCGCCTCATCCGTTCCGCCCCACATCCACCCGCCGATGGCCCAGGTTCCAAGACCGATCACAGAGGCCTCGATACCAGAGTTTCCGATTTCCCGCGTCAACATTTCAGGCGACATTTCGTGCTCCTTCCATTTCCCGTAAGACTGCAGTCGCTGTGCTCTCGTCCAAGATCAGCGAATTGAGAAACTTTCCGTTCAGTACCGCCTTGATCGGCAGCACTTTCTGCGCTCCTGCGGTCACCCCGATCACCCGCTTGCAATGCGCAAGATCGTTTGGCGACACCGAGACCAGCCGCGAGTTCAGCGCATAGTTCGAGACCGAGCCGTCGATATGGATCAGGTGGGCCAGAAACTCTCCGATCACGCCCATGCCCATCAGCATCTTACGATCTGCTTCGGGCACTGGGTGAAGGTCGTAGTAGCTGGAGCCTTCCGGCTCGATTGACCCAACCCCTACAAGCGCTACATTGGCGTGGCGGGCCAGATCCAGCACCTCGCGGATCGAAGAGACCTGTTCCAACATGTCCCGCTGATCGCGGCTCTCCGCAAATAGCGGCGCATGCAACAACATTGTCTTGCCGCCCAACCGCTCTGCCATCTGCGTCGCCAAGTGATTCACATCTGTATAGTATTTGCCCTGAATGCCGCCGGTCAGGGGCACTACAGTAACATCGACTGCGCGTTCGACCTCCAACGCTTCGACCGTGGCGCTGACGGCTTTTCCGCCAGTGATCGCAATAACATCACCTTCGCTAAGGTTTTCGATCAAATGGTTGGCAGCGGCCCGCCCGACTTGTTGCAGAGTTGTTTCTTCGCTACCCGCAACCGAAGGGGTGACGATGGCCTCAGACAGGCCCGACGACTTTGTCAAATCCCGTTCGATATCCATCAGTGTCTCGAACGGGCTTTCAATGTCGATCTTGACCATGCCCATCTTGCGGCCCTGTGTGATCAGACGGTTGACCTTCGAGTTCGACAGGTTCAGCGCCCGCGCGATATCGGCCTGTTTCTGGCCTTCCAGATAGTGCAGGACCAGAACGGTGTGGATCTGCCGGATCAGCTCAAAGTCTTTCTTCTTGTCGACCATCACCCTCGCCTTTTGTTCAGGTAATGGTCGATGGTCACTGCCGCCAACAGGATCGAGCCGCGGATGATGTCCTGCCAGTAGACCGACACATCCAGCAGCGCCAAGGAACTGGAGACCAACGACAAAAGGATCACGCCCAGGATTGCGCCAAGGATTGACCCCGACCCGCCATTCAGGCTGGCCCCGCCAATGACGGCGGCGGCAATGATGGTCAGCTCCAGCCCCAGCCCGAAGGTCGGTTGGGCCGAGCCGAACCGCGCCATGTAGATAATGCCTGCAATGCCACACAGAGTTGAACAGAGCGTGGTGGTCAGGAAGATCACCTTTCTGGTGCGGATACCCGAATAGGCGGCGGCCTTTTCGTTGCTGCCAGTGTAGAACACTTTGCGGAACATAGTCGTGCGCCGCAGCATGAAGTCAAAGGCGATCACGAAGACCAGAAAAATGACGATCACGATCGGGATCTGCCCGATGGTGCCCTGCCCGATGAACTTGAACTCGGGAGGTAGGGTATAAAGGCCCAGCGGACGCCCTCCAGTGAACAGCAGGCATGCGCCCCGCGCGATCACCATGATCGCCAGCGATACGATGAAATGGTGCAGCCCTACGCGCGTCACGAAGAACCCCATGAACGCGCCAATACCCGTACAGAGTGCAATTGCCATGGCCGAGGCCACCCATGGGTTTACTCCACTCAGAAACAGCCAGCCCGCGATCACCATGGCCAGTGCCGTGACCGAGCCCACCGAAAGGTCAATGCCTCCAGATATCAGCAGGATCGTCATCCCGATCACCAGCAAGCCATCCACCGCAAAGGCCATCGACATTGCCCGCATATTAGCCCAGGTCAGAAAATACGGTGAGGCAAAGGACATGATCAGGAACAACGCCAGAATGATCACGATCAATCCGGTTTCGCGCATCCGAAACAGCCGTTTCAGAAACGGCATATTGTCGGCCGCATCCGCTTGGGCCAGATTTACGGTGTTGTCCATTTTCGCTTCTCCACTCATGCGACTGATGCCTGCGCGTCCGTGACCGAGGCCAGATGCATGATGTTTTCTTCTGTCATTTCATCGCCTGTGACTTGGCCGCTGATACGCCCTTCACGCACCACCAGCACCCGGTCACAGACACCAATCAGTTCGGGCAACTCGGACGAAATCACAACGATCCCGACACCATCGCTTGCCAAGTCTCTCAGGATCTTGTGAATTTCCGATTTCGCGCCCACGTCGACACCTCGGGTCGGCTCATCCAGAAAGATCAGCCGCGGATTGACCGAGAGCATTTTAGCAATTGCCACCTTTTGCTGGTTCCCCCCCGACAGGGACGAAACAGGATCACTCAACGACCCGCATTTCAGGTTCAGCTTACGCCCCAAAGCCTCGGCCTGAGCCTCTTCGGTGCCGGTCCGGATCAATCCGAGCGGCCCTGCCACTTGTTCGACCTTCAAGGCTGACACATTCGACGCAATCGACATATCAAGGAAAACGCCGTCGCCTTTTCGGTCTTCAGACAGGTACACCATTCCCTTGGCGATGCTGTCTTGATAGTTGCGTAGCGCTAACTTTTCACCATTGAGCCAGACATCCCCCGTGACATCCCCCTCAAGCTGGCAAATGCCTTTGACGATCTCGCTTCGTCCGGCACCAATCAATCCCGCGATGCCCAGAATTTCGCCTTTCTTCAGCTCAAAGCTGACGTCCTGAAACCGCGTCGCTTCGGATAGACCCTTAACTTTAAGGACGGTTTCCTCCGAAATCGCGCCTTCGGCGGCTTTATCGGGATACAGGTTGTCGATCACCCGGCCGACCATCGCGTTGACGACATCGCTGGGCTGAATATCTGCTACGTCATTCGTGACAATGTGCTGCCCATCGCGGAACACCGACACACGGTCGCAATTGTCGAATATTTCGACCATCCGGTGCGAAATGTAGATGATCGAAATTCCCTGATCTGCCAGATTGCGCATGATCCCAAACAGGGTCTGAGCCTCGGTTTCCGTGAGTGCGGCTGTAGGCTCATCCAAAATCAGAATGCGGCAATCCAGCGTTAGGGCCTTGGCAATCTCGACCAGTTGCTGATTCGAGATAGATAGGTTTTTTACCAGAACCGAAGGGTCGATATCGCTGAGTTGGCGAAATACATCCACCGCCTCGCGTTCCAGTTTCTTGTAGTCCATCAGCCACGACCGGCTGACATTCGTGGTGGCCATAAAGATATTCTCGGCCACCGACACATCCGGGCACAGGGCGATTTCCTGATGGACGAAACCAATGCCCAGTTGCTGTGCCATTGTGGGCGACGAGATTTTGACCGCTTTACCGTCCAGCACAATATCCCCGCTGTCCGGTTGCAAAATCCCGTCGATCACATTCATTAGTGTCGACTTGCCCGCGCCATTCTCGCCTGCAATCGCGTGAATCTCACCCTTCTTAAGTTCGAAATTTACCCCTCGCAGCGCCTTGACCGGACCAAAGGACTTGCTGAGGTTTTCGATTTTGAGGATCACATCCCACATCACGATGTTCATTTCTTGGCTAACTAAGTCTTAGAGTTGAGGACCGCCCACCTTAGAAGACGTCTTTAGGCAGCAAACGGTCCTCGGGGAGAAGCATGTTTCCCGATCAGGCCGGGTCACGGCCTTCCATGTAGACGTTCAGATCAAAGCTGTCGGCATTGTCCTTGGTGATGACCGCAAAGCCATTGTCCATGAACGGGATCTGAACCGGGTTGAATCCACTGGTCTGCCAGTCGTTGAACGGATCAAAGATGTCCGCCCGGTTGGCCAGATGCACCGCCATGAAGCCCATGAAGCCTTGCACACCCTGATTGGGGTTCAGCGACATGTGGATGTTGCCCGCGCGAATATGCTCCAGCGTTGTGGGCGTGACGTCCGCATGCATGATCAGGATGTCCGATTCAGCTTCCAGCTTGGCGGCCACGGCACCTTCAGCAGACCCCGCTTCTGGGATCCAGATTGCCGCGACATTCGGGTTGGCCTGGATGATCGAAGCCGTCGCACGATAAGCCGCGTTGCTGTCCTGATTGGTCGCCTGACGGCCCACCAGTTTCATATTCGGATAGTTGGCCTCCATATACGCGATTAGCGATGTCACGCGCAGGTCATGGTTCGACTGGCCGGGGTTCTCCAGAACCGCATATTCGGCGCTGTCGCCTACCTGCTTGACGATTTCTTCCGCTGCGAATTTTGCCTCGGCATGGTTGTCCGAAGTGATATAGCCGGTCCGCTTGGAATTCGGGCTATCGGCGGCAAAGGTCACGATCTCGGTTCCGTTGCCGATGGCGCGGTCAATCGGCTCGATGAACGGGTCAGACTGCATCGGGTGCAGCAGAATTCCCGCAGGCGATTTCACCAGATCCTGCTCGAACGAGGCGATCTGCTTAGTGATGTCGTAATCCGGGGTTCCCGAGAAAACGGTCTCGCATCCGAAGGCTTCGGCGGCCTGCTTGAAGCCCTGATAGACCGGTACCCAATAGGGGTGACCCGAAACCATGACGTTCATGATATAGGTCTCGCCCGGATCACACATGATGCCCTCGGCCTGTGCCGGAACCGCCGCTACACCAGCAACTGCAATTGCGGCAGATGCAACAAACCCATTGATTTTCTTGTACTTCATAGAACTCCTCCCAAGAGCGTGTCCCTGCACCTGCCTCGTAGTTTTCCTCCATTGCGTGGCAAATGCAAGAAATTTCATTAATTGCGTGTTATTGCAGTAAAGTTGTTTTAGAGGTCAGCCAAAACACCCGTCAACAGCTTTGTGAAAATTTTTGGTACTGATGAAATTTTTTTCATACATTGTTTATAGGAGTGCCGTCAAAATTAAGGCTGGCTCCAACCCACGTAAAACGTCAGGGATCAACAATGCTCTAATGAAAAATATTTCATAAGACGTACTAAATTCAAATATCCTTTAACCCGCCAATCCCTTTTTTGCACGCTCGGTCGAATATCGCTCGGCGACGCGCAGTTGGATCTGCGCCAAAAGTGCCGCACGAGGTATTTGGGAGGATAACTATGAACAGATTATTGGCGTCGGCTTTCGGACTAACACTGGCGACTCTTGCGGCGACGTCTTCCTCTGCCGCTGAAGAATGTGAGGGATTGAATTTCGTTTTCTTTCCCGGAGGTCCAGAAGGAGGAACCTTTGCGTCTGTGGTGTATAACGGAGCTGTCATGGCCTCAGAGCACACTGGATGCGATGTCGGGCCTGTCCGCAGTCTTCCTGCAGTCCGAAGTCACCTATTTCTGGCCCACCGGCGACGGCTTCCTGTTGCCCGCGTTGGCGGCGGTGTTTATCGGAGGCACGTCGGTCTTTGGCGGGCGTGGTTCGATGTATGGCACCTTCGTAGGCATCCTGATCATCGGATCGCTTGAGGCCGGTATCGTCGCAATGCGCGTGCAGGGCTTCTATACCCAACTGATCTATGGTCTTACGAACACGATCGCTGTCTCGATCTATGCGCTGGTTAAGAAAAAGTGACCTCTTTTCCAGTACAGCCCCGAGATACGGAAGTCCCCATATGGCTGCCAAGACGAAGATAACCGGCTCGGGATAGCAACCAGCCCAGCAGGAATCCATACAACCAAGATCGTTGCAGCCGAGAAGTTGGCGCAACTTCTGGAACCAAACGCGCTGGTAGTGGTTTTGGGGTCTGCCAATCTCGCCAATTGGGTTCGGGATCAAGGCTTCGTTGTTTCTGACGAAGATGTTTCTGCCTTTCTCGCGCGAATTGATCCTGGTTTCAGCTATGAAAAGTGTCCAGGGCGCAATCCGCTACTTTACGAGGCGCACTCTTTATCGGCACCAATCCGGACACGATGGCTCCATAGGAAACCGGAGTTGTGCCCGGCACAGTTTCATTGTTACAGGCAATTGAAACGGCCTCTGGTGTATCACCAATCAAAGTTGAAAAACCCGAGCCTTTCTTACTCAATTGCGCGCTGGAAACCCTGGGAACTGAAAAGCAGTCTAATATTACGATTGGCTATCAAATGTCGACTGACGTCGCATCGGCGCAAGCAGCCGGGCCAGTCACCGCGAAAACGCCAATACGACAATTCCAATGGCAACGGTGATCGCCGCAAAAAGTCGATTGGATTTAGGCCCTTCGCCAAACCACATAACGCCGATTATGGCGGCGAAGACTACAGAACTCTCGCGCAGTGCGGAAACCATGCCCAAAGGTGCAAACGTCTTGGCATATAATACAAGACCATACGCCAGTCCCGATATTACCCCGCCAGTGAGACCAGCCCAAACGAAGTTTCTGGGCATGGCTACAAGTCTTTGCCAACGAGTCGTAAAGACAAAGAAGGCAACAAATATTTCTGCGACAAACAGTAACGCGATATAGCCCAGCGTGTTTTCGGACAATCTTATGCCTATTCCATCAACAATTGAATAAGACGCAATCATCAGCCCGGTGCCGAGCGCTGCCGCTATTGCGATCCAATTGGTGTGTTTACCCAATCCGGCAAGAGCCAGAAATCCAATACCCACAGAAATACAAAGAATCCCGATCCACGCCCCGATCGAAAGAAACTCATTTGCGAAAAAGATCGCGCCCAGTGCAACCAGGATCGGTGTTATTCCGCGTGAGATCGGATAGACCACCGACAAGTCGCCATGCTTGTAGGCGGCGTTCAAAAACCAATAATACCCCCAGTGGATAAGGGTTGAGGCGACGATAAACGGAACCGCTGCCCAGACCGGCAAGCCCAGAAAAGGCAGTGCAAACAATGCCGGAATAGCGTGACCCAGCGACACCAACCCCAGAACGATGGCTTTGTCAGGTGCGCCTTTGACGATTGCGTTCCAGGACGCGTGAAGAATTGCCGCAGTCAAAACGATCAGCACAATCGAGAGAGTCAAGCTTGCGCCTTTATCGCCGCAATGACGGTATCCAGCGCGCGATCCAGATCATCCCGCGAAATGGTCAGCGGCGGAGAAAGCGTCAGCACGCAGCCTTGACTGATCTTGAAGCTTACACCGCCGTTCAGACAATCATAATAGATGCGTTCGGCACTGGCATCGTCTGCCTCGCGGGTGCTGCGGCTTTTGACGATCTCGACCCCGAACATCAGGCCACGGCCCCGGATATCCCCTACGATCTCAACCTGAGCCAGTTCGGATTCCAGCCGCCCCATCGCGTGGGCCCCCAGTTCGGAGGACCGGTCGACCAGACCTTCATCTTCTATGATCTGGATCGTGGTCAAAGCGGCGCGCGCCGTAACCGGGTTTTTTTCATGCGTGTAATGCCCGATCGCAAAATCTCCGCACACGTCCAGATCGCGGCGGGCGATGCAGGCGGCAATGGGCAAGATGCCTCCGCCAAGGGCTTTGCCAAGGGTTACGATGTCGGGCACGATCTCATCATGTTCGAAGGCGAACATCTTACCGGTCTTGCCCAGGCCAGTCGGAATCTCATCCATGATCAGCAACGCGCCATGCCGATTGCAGGCCTCGCGCACCGATTTCCAGAATCCCGCCGGGGGCACATAAGGCACCGCACGCATGGGTTCCGCGATCACGGCGGCAACATCGCCTTCGCGTTCCAAGGCGAACGCAACCATCTTGGCACAGGCCAGACCGCAGGTTTCAGGCCCGGCGTGGTTATACGGACAGCGATAGCAGGCGAAGGGTGCGACGTGCTCGGCCCCCGGCATCAGAGGGCCTGCGATATGGCTGCGAAACGTGGCCTCTCCGCCGACTGAAGCCGCACCAAAACCTGCGCCGTGAAAAGCATCCCAAAAGCTGACGGTCTTGAACCGGCCCGTCGCAGCACGCGCGATTTTCAGCGCCACCTCATTGGCGTCCGATCCGCCGGTTGTGAACAGGGTTTTGCCCAGATCACTGGGCGCGATCTCGGCCAGCTTCTCAGCCAGTTCCACCGCAGGATCATTGGTAAAGCGACGCGGGGCAAAGGGCAGGTCATCCAACTGTGCCTTGATCGCCTTGATCAGACGCGGATGACCATAGCCGATGTGATGGACCGAGTTGCCATGGAAATCCATGTACCGGCGGCCATCCAAATCTTCGATCCAGATACCTTCTGCCTTGGCGATGGTGCTAACGCAGGGGCTGGACAGACTTTGATGCAAAAACGCATCCGAGTCCCGTTTCAGCAACGGCGCGGACCGAAGGCCAATCGACGACTTTAACCAAGACCTACGCGCATCCGAGGTGTTGGACTCACCTTCAGTGTGGGTAATGCTGACTGACATATGGTCCTCGATTCTGGCTCGCATCCGGTGAAGTCAAATGCGCGAGGCCCCGTTTGGGGCCCCGCGAGCTGGGGAGAATTTCTGGTTTCTCTTATTCCCTCACCTTGGCCACGGCAGCGAATAGGTTTTGACGTTGGTGAAGAACTTCATCGCTTCGATCACGCCTTCTTTCACGCCGTTGCCGCTGTCCTTAATGCCGCCGAAGGGGGACATTTCGATGCGGTAGCCGGGTTGTTCCCAGATATTGCAGGTGCCAACGTCGAGGCCGTTGATATAGGCAATCGCACGGTTCAGGTCGTTGGTGCAGACGCCAGACGACAAGCCGAACTCGGTCGAGTTCGAGATCGCCATCACCTGATCATCATCGTCGGGTACGCGGACGATGGGAATGATGGGGCCGAAGGTTTCCTCCATCACCAGCTCGCTGTCATGGGGCACTTTATCGACCACGATGGGCGGCAGCAGCGCGCCCTGACGACCGGGGTGATAAAGGATTTCAGCACCCTCTTTTTCGGCCATGTAGACGCGGTTCTCAAACAGTTCCGCCGCCTTGTCATGGATCACGCAGCCCAGCTCAGTCTCGGGGTCCTGGGGGTCGCCGAACTTGATCTTCTTGGCCTTTTCCAACACCAGCGGAACAAACTTGTCCGCCACACTGTCCTGAACCAGAATGCGCTTGATCGCGGTGCAGCGCTGGCCCGAATTGCCGGTGGCACCGGCCACGGCAATGGTCGCGGCCTTGTCCAGATCGGCATCGGTCAAATCGTTCAGCACGATCAGGGGATCATTACCCCCCAATTCCAGCGCCTGGCGTTTGTAGACCGCCTTGGCCGCGATCATCTTGCCGACCGGAACCCCGCCGGTGAAGGTGATGATGTCGATCTTGTCATTGGTGATCATCTCGTCACCGATATCCTGCGGCCAGCCGGTGACCACCTGGAACATCTCGGGCGGCAGACCGGCCTCATACAAGATGTCAGCCAATGTCAGACAGGTCATCGGCGTCAGTTCAGTCGGTTTGCAGACCATACAGTTGTTGGTGGCAATCGATGGCGCGATCTTGTGACTGACCATATTCAGCGGGTGGTTAAAGGGCGTGATCGCACTGATCGCGCCTACGGGTTCGCGGGTAGTGAAGATCTTGCGATCCTTGCCATTGTGGGTCAGGTCGCACGAGAAGATCTTGCCATCATCCTTCAGCGCCTCGGCGGCGGCGAACTGATAGACATCCTGCGCGCGTTTGGTCTCGTAGATCGCGTGCTGGTGGCAAATGCCCAACTCCAGCACCAGCCATTTGGCGAGGTATTCGCGCCGCTCGCCGATCAACTCTCCGGCGCGTTGCAGGATCTGACTGCGTTCGTACCGGGTGAGCTTGGATTCGTAATTCGCCGCAATCTCGAACGCCTTGCGGGCGTGCTCGGCCTTGCCCGCAGGGACATGGCCGATCACTTCGTTGGTGTAAGGATAGAGAACGGGCACCGTCTCGTCGGTAAAGACGATCTCGCCGCCGATGCGCATCCCCTCATTTCTGATCTCGGTCATCGGTTGATCTTTCATGGCTTACTGGGCCGCCGCTGTCGTGGCGTAGAAAAACGCATCAAAGTTGCGCAGATCGGGCGCGTTGCCCAGATCAATCACGCGATTGACGATGAAGGGCACTTCCTGCTCGGTCAAGCCACCATGACTGCGCAGCGGCTCGCCCAGGGCCGCCAGATCGTGCCGGTCCGCCGAGGTGCCGATGGTCATCCCTCCGGTGCAGACCATAGTCAGATCCCCGATGCGGTCGGCGGGCAGTTCGTATTTGGCAACCGCCTCTTCCTTGGTCAGTACTTCCATCATCTCAGGAAGAGCAGCCACGTTGGCCTTGACCTCTGCACGGTCGGCACCTTCGGGCAGGTAGACCGTGGCAAACGATCCCAACGCCCCGTGATGGACCACATACGGATCGGTGATCGGCAGGATTACACGGGCCTTGCCCTCACCCAGCCAGTCGTCAAACACGTCCTGCATATAGATGACCGACGGCTCTTTCGAGGTCGGTTCGTGCTTGGCCTTCATGCCGTGGTCGGCGGTCACAACAATGGCGGCACCCATTTCGTCCAACTGCGCCAGATACTTGTCAAACATGGCGTAGAAATCCAGCGCACCCTGCTCTTCCGGGGCGAACTTGTGCTGCACATAGTCGGTGGTCGACAGGTACATCACGTCCGGGCGCATCTCTTTGAGCAGCTTCACACCGGCGGCAAAGACAAATTCCGACAACTCGGCGGAATACACTTCCGGAACCGGCATCCCCAGCCAAGCGCTGGCATTGTCGATGCCGTGTTCTGCATTGGTGGTCTCACCCGAGCGTTCAGCCGAGAAGGCAACAGCGCGGTCTTCGTCAAACTTCAGGCCAGCCCCCAGCAGCGCGCGCAGCTTGTCCTTGGCGGTGACCATTGCGACGCGATAACCCGCCTCATAAAACTGCGAGAAGATGGTTGGCGCACGCAAGAAGCGCACATCGTTCATCATCACCTCTTCACCAGTTTCCGGGTCATAAAGGAAGTTGCCGCAAATCCCATGCACGATGGGCGGGCGACCGGTGGCGATCGACAGGTTGTTGGGGTTGGTGAAGGACGGGATCACCGAATGCGCCAGCCGGTCGGTGCCGGTTTCACGGATACGCTTGAGCGTCGGCATCAGCCCTTTGGCGATGGCTACATCCAGATATTCCGGCTCGCACCCGTCCAGACAGATGGCAATGGCAGGGACTTTGGGGGCCGGGTAAACGCGCTCATTCGCCGTCACGGGGGTTTGAATAGTCATTTAGGGGTGTCCTTGTTTCTTATGCAGCCAACTTGGCGCGTTCTTTAAGTGCGAGTGCCGGAGGAGCCGCGCTGGCGACCCCCATCTCGGCCAGAGTTTCCTTGGCAGCAGCAACAACCTGCCGCATAACTTGCTCGTCCATCTGCCCGATGCAGCCGACGCGGAAACTGTCCACAACCGTCAACTTGCCCGGATAGATGATAAAGCCTTTGTCCTTCATCAGATCGTAGAAGCGCGAGAACACGAACTTTTCGTCCGCGGGGCAGAAAAACGTCACAATGATCGGGCTTAGCCAGCGGTTCTGAAGCAGCGTCTCGAACCCAAGCTCGCGCATACCTGCAACCATCACGTCGCGGTTTTTCGCGTAACGCGCACCGCGTCCTGCAACACCACCTTCGGCCTCGTGCGCCCTAAGTGCTTCGAGGAAGGCGGCAACCACGTGGGTCGGCGGAGTAAACCGCCACTGGCCGGTCTTTTCCATATGCGCCCATTGCGCATGTACATCCAGCGACAGCGAGTGGCTGTTGCCCTTTGCGGCCTCCAACTCATCCTTCCGGGCGATGATAAAGCCAAAGCCAGGCACGCCTTCGATGCATTTGTTAGCCGAGGACACCATCGCCTCATACCGGATTTCTGACGGCTTCAGTTCAATAGCGCCAAAGGCAGACATCGAATCGATCAGCAGCTTCCGGCCCGCCGCATAGACCGCCTCGGAAATCTCTTCGACCGGGTTCAGAATGCCCGAGGAAGTCTCGCAATGGATCGCGACCACGTGGGTGATAGCCGGATCGTTGGCGAGGATTTCGGCCACTTCCGAACCGCGCGGAGGCAGGTAATCGCCCTTGTCTAGAACCAGATGATCACGTCCGAGGTATTCCAGCGTCTGCGCCGAGCGCTGGCCATAAGCCCCGTTCGCAAGAACCAGTGTCTTGCTTTCCCGCGGGATGAACGATGCCAACATCGCCTCAACGGAAAAACTGCCACTGCCTTGCATCGGCACACAATCATAGGCGTCACCGCCTTCGCCAAGCAAGGCAAGCAACCGGGTGCGCATGTCACGAGTCATGGCGCGGAAATCATCATCCCAGCTCCCCCAATCGCGCAGCATCGCTTGTTTTACAGCATAAGATGTCGTCAATGGACCTGGCGTCAGAAGAAATGGTTCGCCCAGTTTCGGCGACGGGATTTTTGGATCTGATTGGATCATTTTGGCGCTCCGGGAGGTCATCTTAGGACTACATTTGCATCACGAATTTCCATATGTAAAATCGCTAAAATCAATCTGATCATAGGTAGAACTTATGGAAAATCAGGAAGGGAAAAAAATGCGACATAGCCAGCTGAGAGCGTTTCATTATGTGGCCTTGCACGGTGGGTTTTCCCGTGCAGCCGAAGTCCTGTTTCTGACCCAGCCGGCTGTTTCGGAACAGGTACGCAGGTTGGAGCAGGAACACGACCTGTTGCTGTTTCAACGTGAACGCAAACGCGTTTTTCTAACGCCTCAGGGCGAACGTTTGTTCCGATACACCAAACAGTACTTTGAGATTGAGACTCAGATCGAAGATTACCTGTCTGAATCCAAGGCCGCTGTAGAAGGCGAGCTTCGCATCATCGCGGACTCGGCACACCATCTAACCGATTTCCTTGGGCCTTTCCGGGCCGCATTTCCTTTGATCAAGCTTACTGTGAGATCTGGCAACACCAACGAAGTCCTGGACGAGCTTAGGGCCTATAACGCCGAAATCGGTATCGTCGGCAGCCCCTCTCCTGGCAATGACATGACGCTTTTGAATTTGGGTGAGTCGAGCATCATAGCCTTCGCTAACCGTGAATTGTTACCAAAGGCCACGACCAGTTTAAGATTCAACGAGCTGGACACTTTGCCATTGGTGTTTCGAGAAAGCGGCTCAAAAACTCGCCAGAAACTGGAAGAAGAAGCTGAAAGAAGAAAGACGAAACTAAATCCGGCTATTGTGGCCGAAGGACGCGAGGCGGTACGCGAACTGGTCGCATCTGGCGCCGGGATCGGATTTGTCTCCCAAGCCGAATTTGGCCGCGATGATCGCCTCAGGCAGATTGAACTCAAGGACGTGGACCTGCGTATGGGTGAAAGTATGATCTACCTCTCACAACGCCAAGAGGTCAAAGTCATCCGCACGTTTATGGATTTCGTCAAGCGCGTACAGGCGACAAAGCCAACCTCCGAAGCGGTGTAAGCAGCCCCGGAGGTTGGAAAATCTGGCCCGGGCTCAGCGGCTGCGCCAGGCTTGAGTGCGGCTCAGAATGCCTTTTGATGCAATCAGGTGCAGGATTCGGGCCGCCGCATTGGTGTAGAAGATCATCATTCCCATCGCGGCAGCAGGTGCGATATCTCCCGCATCATCCATATTCAGCACCGCAATTGAGGCCAGCGTCGTCTTGGGCGAATACAGGAACACCACCGCCGACACCGTCGTCATCGCGTTGACGAACAGATAGATCGAGATATCCAGGATCGCAGGCAGACATACCGGCACCGTCACCCGCGCGAACAGCTTCATAGTTGGCTGCTTGAGCGAAGCCGAAACAGATTCAAACTCTGTATCCATCTGCTTGAGAGCAGTCACCGCCGTCAGGTGCGACACGGTATAAAAGTGGGTTACCGAGCAGATTACAAGGATGGCCATCGTACCGTAGATCGCGTTTAGCGGGTTCGAGGGGTTGTTGAAGAAGAAAATATAAGCCAGACCCAGCACCATTCCGGGGATCGCCATCGGCAACATGGCAAACATCTGGAACAGCGCCCGCCCGGTTTTGAAGCCGTTTGACTTTTCCACCAGATAAGCACCGAAGAAAATGATCGAGGTGCCGATCACCGCCGTCAACAGCGCCATCTTGATCGAGTTGAAGTACGACCCCCAGCCACCGCCATCCATCTTGTCGAACTGATAGTTGTTCAGGCTCAGGCTCAGGTCATATGGCCAGAACTTGATCAGCGCGGCGAATTGGCAAACCGCCAGCATTCCAACGATAAACAGGGCAACCATGCTGCAATAGATCAGCATGATGCGATCGGTTTTCGGGTTGGGTTTCGGCCGATACGGCACCGAACGCGCCGACAGCAGCGCCACCTGTTTCGACTGCACCAGACGGTCGATGGCAAATGCCAGAATAGCCGGAACCACCAGAACAACCGAGACGACAGCGCCCATTTCAAAGTTTTGTTGGCCGATCACCTGCTTGTAGATATCCACTGCCAGAACGTTGAACTGACCACCGATTACCTTCGGCAGGCCAAAGTCGGTGATCACAAGGTTGAACACAACAAAAGCCGCCGAGATCAGGCCATAGCGCGCACCCGGAATGGTCACGGTCCAGAAGGTACGCCAAGGGGTTGAGCGAAGACTCGACGCGGCCTCATATAGTCGAGCGTCTGAGATTGCCAAAGCCGTCGATATGATCAGGAAAGCATGTGGGAAAGTGAAGAAGACCGAGCCGATGACGATGCCGATGGGGCCGTAGATACTTGCCCCAAACAACAGCTCTTTCAGCATCCCCTGATTGCCAAACAGATAAACCAGTGCGATGCCAGGCAACAGCGAGGGAACAAGGATCGGAGCCATGGCGACCAGCCGGAACATGCCCTTGAACCGCATACAGCTGCGGTTCAGCGCATAGGCAAACCAAAAGGCCAGCGTGACGGTTATGATCGTGCTTACGATCGCAATCCATATCGAGTTCTTGACCGAGTTGAACAACGCCGGCGTCGAGAAATAGTTGGCGAAGTTTTCTATACCAGTCGCTTTTACCGGGCGCAGTTGCACGCGCCGGAAGGTATTCGAATCAAGCTCGACCCAGTCTGTGCCTTTCTGCAGGTTCGACCCGATCAGGAACCGACCATCGGGCACCGTGTTTCGGATTTTATACATCACCGGGCTACGGAAACTGAAATCGGGGAAGAATGGCGTAACCGACAGCCGCCCATCAGAGCCGGTCGAAAGTTCCTGATCGGTATAGGCCCCGGTTTCCGTATTCAATTGGGTGCCGTTCAGGATGGTTCCACTGAACACACCGTTGTCGTCACTGACCTGAAACTCGTATTGCGACAGCTCTATCCGATAGGTCGAGAACGACTTGGACAGCATCGCCCAAAGCGGAAACGCCAGCGTCACGACCAGGTACAGGGCGATGACCATCATGCCACCGCGCATGATGAGGTCGTCGCGGCTCAGCTTGCCCTTGATCAGCGGGCCAGCGGGGAGAGAGGTGGTGTCAGTCATCAGCCCTCCTCCGCCGGCGTGAAGGCCATCAGACGGTTGCGGGGCAGTTCGATCATCATCTGCTCGCCCGCTTCAAGACCCAGACGACGGACCGCATTGATCGAGAAGTCACCGATCAGCTCCTTCGCACCGAAAGTCTGATGCGACAGGCGGCAGCGCCAGAACGAACCGAGGAACTCCATTTCAGTGATCAACACCTCAAACGCATTTTCCGGCGTTGTGATGACGTCCGGCGCGTCCGGTGAACGCGCGCCTTCGCCATGCGGAATGATATCCTCGGGGCGAACGGCCGCGACGATCCGGTTGCCTTTCTGCAGGCTGTGCGGCTCGCATTTCAGTATTGAACCGCCCAATTCCAACGTCTCGGCATCGCCCGCGACGGCGGGTAGCTGGTTCATTTCACCAATAAAATCGGCCACGAACAGGTTGGCTGGGTGGCGGTAGATCTCGGTCGGAGTGCCAACCTGCTCGATCACGCCATGGTTCATGACAACGATCCGGTCAGCCATGGCCAGCGCCTCTTCCTGGTCGTGTGTCACCATCACGGTGGTCACGCCCAGCTTACGCTGCAGTTCCTTGATCTCGTGCCGCAAATGTACACGGACCTTGGCATCAAGCGCCGACAGCGGCTCATCCAACAGCAACAGACCAGGATTGGTGGCAATGGCGCGCGCAAGCGCAATCCGCTGTTGCTGTCCACCCGAAAGCTGGGCTGGGTATTTGCTGCCCTGATCCGGCAGACCCACGAGGTTCAGCAGTTCAGCCACGCGCACTGCAATTTCTGATTTGCTGCGGCCAGTGTTTTCTAGCCCAAATGCAATGTTCTTTTCGATCGTCAGGTTCGGAAACAGCGCGTAGGACTGGAACACAATGCCAAAATCGCGCTCGGACGGGGGCAGGTTCGAGACATCCTTGCCATCCTGCATCACAGTACCCTTGGTTTGCAGGTCCAGACCTGCGATCGCGCGCAGCAGGGTTGTCTTGCCGCAACCGGAAGGGCCCAGAAAACAGATGAATTCGCCTTCGTTGATGTCCAGCGAGATATCCCGGAGGGCCAGAAATTCGCCAAACGCTTTCCAGAGGTCTTGGATACTCAGATAGAGATCACCGGGAGAGGTTTTCTTGAGCACGGGGAGTGGTCCTTGAGCTTTGCGCAGCAGCCATGACGCAAGAATGGCCAGAAATTCGCCGCGTCGGTCATATGAATTATTAGGGGACGCGTATCCAGCGGACGGAGGGGCATTAAGCCCCTCCGGCTTGAGTGGTTATTCTTTGGGCTCGGACTTACCATCATAGCGCGACTGCCATTCTTTCAGGATAGCGGCGCGATTATTGGCTGCGAACTCAAAGTCATTCTCGATCATCGCGTCCAACAAACCGTCGGGGAAGTGTTCAACCGGTTTGGCAACGCCCGGCATTGCGACAACGGCATAGCCCACGTTGTACATTTCGTTGGCTTCTTTGGTGACCGAGAAATCAACAAGTTTCTGTGCTGCTTCCTGATTGGCCGTCCCGGCAACAATCGCGGTCGCTTCCATATCCCAGCCAACGCCTTCGCTTGGCACGATGATTTCCAGTGGCGCGCCCGCGGCCTTGGATTTGGCACCGCGGAACGCAAACGAAATCCCGATCGGAATCTCACCGGCGGCGGCCAGCTTGCACGGCTTTGAACCAGAGTGGGTATAACGCGCAATGTTCCCATGCAGCGCGTCCATGTATTCCCAGCCACCTTCTTCACCGAACAACTGCAACCAGCTTGAAACGTCGAGGAATCCGGTCCCAGACGAGTTCGGGTTCGGCATGATGACATGACCCTGATACTGTGCGTCGGTCAGATCTTTCCACGATGTCGGCGGCGTCAGGCCCGCCTTTTCGGCCTCGACCGTATTGTAGCAGACCGAGGCGACCCAAGCGTCCATACCCACCCAACTGGGAACATCGCCGCTGTCGACGAATTTGGGATCCAGCTTTTCAACACCAACTGGTGCATAGGGTTCTAGCATGTCTTCGGATTTCAGCAGCAGCAGCGATGTAGCGGCCAGACCCCAGACCACATCAGCCTGTGGGTTGTCGCGCTCGGCCAGCAGCTTGGCGGTAATAATGCCTGTGGAATCCCGTACCCAATTGATCTTGATATCTGGGTGAACCGCGTTGAATTCTTCGGCATAGCGGGCCAAATCTTCTGCTTCAACCGCAGTATAGACAGTCAATTCAGTTTCGGCAGCGGCGGCGGTGGCGATCAGGGCGCCCGCGACAGTGGCGACGAACTTGGACGTATTTTTTTTCATGTCTTCCTCTGTTGTGTAGATTTTGACGTAGGCACCATTCTTGCGTGGCGCTTCCATTACCTGTTCTCGGCGCGGATAATGTTGACAGAAATCTAGAACAAGAAAAGTCGATAATTTCTACTACATCATAAAAAATATTTATGTATTTCAAGCGCGCGGGAAATGTAGCGGCATCTGGCCATTCCGCCGAAAATTTGAGCAAATATGCCATTCAACTGTCCGGGCACCTAAAAAATCGCCCCATCCAAGCAGCGTATGCGTATTATCGACTGCCATTTTTCGAGATGTGCTCAAAGGCTCGCGCGCCTTAGGCGTGCGGCAGTCGCGGGTTCAGAACTTTGGTCCTAAAGACTGTGTTCAAGCACTCGTTTTGTGGTCGCGTGCGGGTAGAGTTTCGATCAAGCGCGTTTCCAGAAGCTGTCCGCTGGAATAAAGAATTGGCGTAGATATGGCGGCGACGTGGCTGTTGAATTCGCGCAAAGCCCGCAAAGTCTCCAGATGAACGTCACTGGTTTCAAAACTGTCAACCGCACCGTTCTGCAAACGTCGAAAATGGCGTTTTCGGCTATCTCGTTCGGCGCGCTTGATCTCGGTCTTTTCAGAATTCAACAAACGCGCACTTTCCAGATCTTCCGAGATGATCACATTGCTCACCAGCTTTATGTTTGCCAGAATCTTTTCGTGTATTGCCTGCAGTTCCGCCCAGCCTTCACGCGAAAACTGTTTCCTGGATTCCCGGAGTTCCAACGCAAGGACCGTAAGGCGTTTTGCAACCACATCTCCGGCAGTTTCCAGACGAACCGCGTACTCCAGGACATCCCTCGCAATATCCGAGCTTTTGGAATCCATCTTGTCAGCAGGAAGAGCGGCCACGAAAGCGCGGATGTCTGTCAGGCATTGATTGACTTCCAGGTCGACATCCTGAACAGCCTTGATCTGTTCTTCAGTCCCGGAACGATAGAGTTCAAGCAAAGGGGTGAACATCATTTGCACCAGGTCTGTCATCCTCAGCAGTTCCCGCTTCAAAGCGGAAACGGCCAGCATGGGATTTTCTGAGGCCGAAGCATCAAGTGCGCTGACTGGTCGACCCATCGGGTCCGCCTCGACCATGGGTTTGGCCTCGGGGAGCAATCTTTCGAAAGGCGCCTGAAGCACCCTGCAAAATGGCAGCGCCAAAACAAGCAATACGGCATTAAAAGCCAGATGCGCTCCGATCAACATCTGACCATGGTAGTCTGAACCAAGCAAACCCGATCGTATCGCCAGGTTGGCGGCAAACAGACATAAAACGGCCCAGGCCCCGCGCAACAGCAGATTGGCAAAAGGAATGCGCCTGGCGCTGACCTCCATCCCTCGGGTCAACCAAACTGGGATGAGCGCGCTGCCAAGATTGGCCCCCAAGACCAGCGACAAACCAGCAGCAAATGGCAGCGCTCCGATCTGTACCAGTGTCACACACATCAGGATTGCCGCCACCGAGCTGTGCATGACAAATGCCAACGCACCACCAACCAGAAAGGCTGTCACATAGTCACGAACAAGGTAATCAGCGATTGCAGGCAGAAAGGCGCTGTCGCGGATCGGGTCCATAGCCTCGCGGAGAAAGCGCAGAGAAATCAGTATGAACGCAACGCCCATAAGGATGCGCCCGATCTGGCGCGGTTTCTTGCGTTCTGTCTTGACAAACAGCCAACCCCCGACGGCCAGCAAAAGTGGTACCAGCCAGTCCAGCCGAAAAGACAGAATCTGAATAACAAGCGCCGAGCCCAAATCACCACCCAACACGATGGCCAGACCAGCGGAAAACGACAGGTACCCACCGGCGGCGAAACCGGAAGCAAGCAGCGCGACAGCCGCCGAGCTTTGCAAAACCACCGCAAGTACTAAGCCGGTAAAGCTTGCGCCCAAAACACCATTGTTGCGTGTAAGAACTCTTTGGAACGAGGCGCCATAGCTTCGCTCGATCCCGGTGCGAACCATCCGAACCGCAAAAAGCAGAAGCATTGTCGCGCCCGCAAGTTGCATTATGAAAGTCAATATCGCCATTCTTCAGTCCACGCATTCATTTCGCTTGCGTATTGCAAAGCATCGTCAGTTTAGGCCCGCACCTTGCTGGGGTGATGTTATTCCGGGTCTACGAAAGTTTTGATTTCCCAGCGCGCAAGACTTGCTGCCAGTTTCTTTCCAGGCGCAGCATCCGTCACCAATTGGTCCACGGACTGCGGCTCAAAACTCTGATGTGGTCCAGTTGTTTCGAATTTCTGGTGGACCATGGCGACCGTCGTCGAACTGCTCCGCTCGACAACAACCGAAGCCAGCTCGCTCTCGACTGCGCTTTGGTACTGAAACCCAAATTTGGAATCCAAGCCATCCGGGCTCAGGATGGCGATGTCATAGGTATAGCGGCGCGCCTGAGCTTCAGCGACAAAGCCGAAAGTCCCCATTTCGTCTTTCCTCATTTCACCGCCAAGCACGAACACACGATTCCCGTTATGTTCGAGAAGTTTGTGCGCAACATTCATCGAATTGGTGACAACCAGCAGGTTTCTTTTGACTCTAAGGGCTTCGGCCACGAAGACTGTCGTGCTGCCGACGTCCATAAACACAGTTGCGCCGTTCGGCACCAGGGGGGAAAGCGTCTTTGCAACCTTGAGTTTTTCATTGGTGAACGCGCCTAAGCGCTGGAAAAAACCGATTTCACCCTGTTCTTCCAGTAAACGTACCACCCCATGATTTCGTTCTACGATGCCCAACTTGGAAAGCGACTTAATGGTACGTCGAATGGTTTCTTCCGAAACACTCAGCACTTCTGCCAGCTCGATGTTGCGTGCGTGACCACCCAACTGGCGCAGAGCGCCTGTCAGCTGCAATTCTCTGGGAGAGAGTACCTTTTTCTGAGCCGCCATATCCAAACACCGCCATCAATCCACAAACACTTGCACCAATCCTAACATAAATACACAATTCTGTCGCTTTTGGCAAAATATTCCACAAAAATGAGGATATTTCCTCACTGACCCTTGCGACCATACGCACAAGCGATGGTTCCTTGACTTTCGTGTCGACAATTGGAAAGTCTGCTCGCGATCGCCTTCAAAAGCGCGGGGCACCCGAACGGTGTTATCCTGTTCGTTGTGTTTTCTACATTCGATACGGCGTCTCGTGCGGCGATCTTGAAGAAATCAAAGCCAAGCGGGACGTATCGGTCGATCATACAACACTGAGTCAGTTTGCCCGCTTTTGCTCAACGCGGCCGCGACTTGGCCGTGAAAAAGCGATCAAATCACCCGGTCGTTCCCCCCGTCCAACGGTATTTGGGCACCGGTGGTCCTACGAAATCCCTCCCCGACCAGACTTAGCGCAGCCTTGGCAACATGATCCGAGGTAATTTCAGCTTTCATGAGGTTGCGGGTCTTGTAGGCTTCGACCGAAAGACCATAGCGTTTCGCGGATCGATCCAACGCTTCATCGGTCCAAAGGTCCGTATCGAAAACTGCATCCGGGTGCAGCGCGTTTACCGTGATCCCCGCTTCGGCCAATTCCAGCGCAAGAACCCGCATAAGCTGCGTCTGACCTGCCTTGGCGACGGAATAGGCTGCCGCTCCGGCTCCGGGTGCAGGCACATTTCGCGACGCCATGAACAGAATCGACGGATCGAAGCCATGGCGCAGATAGGGAATCGCGGCGCGCGCAAGGATCATGTGCGCGTCCTGATTGACCCGCATCGAACGCGACCAGTTGTCGTCGTTCATGTCTTCAACATGTGCGCCGGCAGTAAATATGCCCGCGTTCGAAATAAGGATGTCGAGGCCCCCGTAAGAGCGCGCGACGCGCGCCAGCGCATCTTTAACAGAAGAGGCGTCCGTCGCATCCACAACAACCCCTTCCAGCCCCGATGCAGAAAGCGCTTCGGCAATTGCAGGGTTGATGTCAAAACCGACTACGACCGCGCCCGCGGCGTGCAGCTTTTGCGCAATGGCCCGACCTATGCCCGTAGCGGCTCCTGTGACTACTGCGATCTTGCCCGTCAGTTCCGGGCCTTTTGGTTGCTTTTTGAGCTTGGCTTGCTCTAACTCCCAATATTCCAATCCGCGCAGATCATCTTCGCTGAGACCCTGCCAACCACCGGTTTTGTCTGCATAGAGCAGGGCTTTGGCGGTTGTGCACGCAACATCGGCAGAAATATTGGCGCGCTTCAGATTTGGACCAAAGCTGCGAATGTTGCCAGTGGTGCTGACCGCCCAATGTGGATTGAGTGGCAGGCGCTGCAATGTCTTGTCGCACGCCCGGTCGAAATAGGCTTGGTAGTCATTCGCAAAAACGGCCAGTCCTTCGGCCGGGTCTTCGCCATGAAAGGCGGGAAAAGGCAACGAAGGGGTGACCGGTTTTGATTAGGGGGGCTTAACACCCACACACTCGATACCGGCGGCGTTCTACCTGAGGAGGCGGCACTCAGCCAGCCGCGCAATACCATATTCGCAGGTCTCGCTTCCCGCCCAGAGCTGCCTTCCACAAACCCTGAATGGTTCGGAGTTCTAGACGCCCGGATCGACCTGTCAGGTATGATCCTCTGCCGTTTCCACGGTGTTCCAGAAAACCCGAAGCAAGTACAGCGTGGGTGGGCGGAGCGGCTTGTAGCGCGCTTGCGGTAGTCAGGCAAAACGCCTGATCGCGTTCTAAACATCGGGTCGCCAATCCTTAAGGTAGAAGTTCCCAAATTAGGGCCGAGCGTCAAGATTGCGTAGTCAACGGCCGTCTCGTCGTCCGAAAAATGCCGGCCTTAATATACTTTCAAGGAGCTCATGCGTTGTTCTCCCTATCAGTCTCAGAAGATATCGGGCGCCCTTGCGCCCGGGCCCCATGTCAAAGGATCAGGAAGACCGACGCTGGACCATGCTTCTTGCAAAACACGCGAGTCCTCGGAACGTGTCCTGGGCAAATCGTCAAGGATATCGAACCACGAAACCCGGCTTTCCATTCCATTATGCGCCGCCGGTGCGTAATCCTGCGGGTTGTCGAGACTAGTGGTGAAAATCACGAGGTGGGCCGCTTCGTGCGGGCGTTTCATATGGTACACAAGGCTCGAACCACAAGTAGGACAAAAGCCCCGACGCGCGATCGGTGATGAGGTGAAGTATTTTGGTTCAGCATCAGTAAACCTCACCGCAGACGCAGGGAAGGCGGTATAGGCGCTCATCGTGGAGCCTGAGAATTTCTGACATATGCGGCAATGACAATAGCCAGAGCTCAGGGGTGGCGCGTTGATCTCGAAGCGGATTTCACCACACAAACAACCTCCCGTAACGAGTGTCTTCTGCAGCGCGTCAGGGTCCAGATCCATAAAGCCGCCTGATGGTCCGCGTTTTGCGTGCGTCTTGTAGACATGAAGCGGCGCGTCGCCCCTCTTGAGTTTTTTGAAGCCTGCATCGTCAAATTCAATATCGATTTTACCGCGGACCTGGGCCATGACTTCTCCAGATACGGCGATCCCGCCGGGCTCTGCGAGTGCTTCAAGACGGGCTGCAGCATTGACGCCGCTGCCCATCAAATCGTCACCCTGAACCGCAACGTCGCCCACGGAAACCCCAACACGTAGTCTTAGCTGATCACCTCCTGCAACAAACTGGCTCCGCTCCATTGTGCGCTGAATGCCGATAGCACATTTGACTGCTTCCAAAGTGCTGGAAAACTCCGCGAGAAATCCATCGCCCATGAATTTGAAGAGTCGTCCCCGGTTGGCTTGAACGAGCATCTCGATAACTTCGCGACGCAGACGTTCCACTTGCCGCAGCGTCCCGTCTTCGTCTTTGTCAACCAAAGCAGCGAACCCGACCACGTCGGTTGCAAGTATTGCAGCAAGTCTACGTTCCATCGTGTCCTCTCCTCGATATTGACCAAAGCACACCATATCCCAAGCGCCACTATTCTCCTATCCGGCAGGTTAAACCCAACAGTTGGCGAACTGCTCTACGACAAGTCCGCAGACGCTTTCGGATCACATGCAGCCATCAAAATTTCCCACCGGTAACTGTAGAACGACAAATGGTCGCGTGGAATCTTCAGTCCGCTCAGGGCTCCAACGCGACATTGGCCCAGCATTCTCAGATGGCCGTATCGTCCGCAAAGCCGTCATTAGTGTGCTCCACAGCGAACGACTGCTATGTGGACAAACCAGACATTTGTGATTGGACAAGGCACGTCTGCTTAGCGCCTGTTCCCGACCTTGGCTTCAGGATGTCTGAAAGCGCACTTGACATGTTTTGCGCTCATGTTTCCCAAGGTGGTTTTGCCCCAATCTCTGCGATCAGAAAATCCATGAACACCCGCACTTTAGGAGATAATACATTGGACTTGGGATAGATAAGCCAAAGAACATTATCTTCTTTGGCCACAAAGTTAGGCAGAACTTGGGTTAACTGGCCTGACTTCAGGTGTTCATGCACACTCCACAGAGCGTTCAGAGAAATACCGGCCCCGGCCAGCGTTGCACAGACCTGGCTTTGGCCGTCATCGATAATCAATTGACCCTTGGCGGATGCGGGATCGAAAACCGCATCCTTGCCGGCAGGTCCTGTAAGCGGGCGTGGTTGGCGATTTTGGAAAGCAATTAAGTGGTGGTTTGTTAGATCGCTGGGAGTTTTGGGGATGCCGTGTTTGTCGAGATAATGCGGCGCGGCACATAGAACGCGCTGGTCATCTGCCAGTTTCCGACCTTTCAAGCTGGTGTCCACTAGCGGCGCGTTCCTCAGTGCTAAGTCATAACTCCCTTCGATAAGATCGAACTGAACATCTGACAGACGTAAATCGAGTGTGAGGTCGGGGTTTTGCTGAAGAAATTTAGGCAAGATCGGTGCGATGTATCGCTGTGCAAAAGTGCTAGGCGCAGCGAAGCGCAATGTGCCTCGGATGGCGGTTGTTTGCTTGCCCAAGGCCGTAAGCGCCGCTTCCTCCTGTGCGATGATCTCTCGGGCAAAAGGCAGGAAATCGGCACCTTCGACGGACAGTGACACTTTGCGCGTTGTGCGATGCAAAAGCTCGGAAGCCAGGTTCTGCTCCAACTTGGCTAGCTTTGCGCTCGAGACCGCTGGAGCCATACCCAGTGCGCGCCCAGCAGCGCTTATGTTCAGCATTTCCGCTGCTGCTACAAACAATCGCAGCGCATCTGTATCAAGTCCCATTATATCGAAAACCCGAATTATCAATCCATGGATGGGCAGTTTATATGTAAATAGATTGGCGTTAAATCCCTTTCACCGATGCAACAAAGCGTAGGAAGGAGGCGCAAATGACGCGGATAGCCACTGTCAACTACCACGTTCACAAGCCTTACCGGCAAGCCTTTGAACTAGATGCAGGCGGGATTTCCGGTAATCTGGTTGCCCCCGAACTGGTCTCCACAGCCGTTACGTTAGAAGATACCCGCGCTACGACCAACACAGTTACATTTGCGTTCGATGCTGTCGAATTCATGCCGCTGAAAACGCAAGTCCAAGACTTTGCCAGGGATGCTTGGAAACCAACATACGATGCAGAACTGACATCAATGCTATTGGACAGGCTGAGTGTGTGCGAAGTTGTGGTTTTTGATCATACCGTTCGCACCGATGATCCTGGTGCGACACGCAAACCCGCGCGCAACGTCCACAGTGACTATAGCAAGGACGGAGCCGAACAGCGGCTTGTCGACCTGTTGGGCGCCGAAACCGCAGCGGAATGGGCGCAAGGTCACTATGCTTTTGTCAATGTGTGGCGCCCTGTGGGTCATCCTATCAATTCAGCACCTCTTGGCTTTGTTTGCCCATCATCGGTTGATCCGTCTGACTGGATCCTGCTGGACCTGATCTACCCCGAACGCAAAGGGCAAATCATGGGGCTGGTGGGAAACCCCGAACATGAGTGGATCTATCAATCCAAGATGACGCCAGATGAGGTCGCGATCTTTAACATCTACGACAATCGCGGCCTTCCATCGATTGCGCATAGCGCGCTTGATATGGTCGAGGATCCAAATGTCACTACCATTCGCAAGAGCATCGAGAGCCGCACTTTGGTGCGCTATTAAGGGGGTCCTGACATGTTGGATGAAACGCAGCCGACTGAGTTTTCCCAAATCAACGTGGCCTACAACCGGGTGTTTCGCCCGGGGCGTCTAAGCGTAGGCCTTGTGTTACCGCTTGAAGCATACGCAGTCGGCGCAGAGCCGACGCTGCGGGAACATCTGGAAGCGGCTCAGAGGGCAGAGGAACTTGGGTTTGCAGCACTGTGGCTGCGGGACATACCGTTTAATGTTCCAAGCTTTGGTGATCCCGGACAGGTATTCGATCCCTTTGTTTATCTGGGTGCACTTGCAACGGCGACAGACCGGATTGCGCTTGGAACGTCGAGTGTAATTCTACCATTGCGCCACCCGGCACATGTGGCCAAGGCAGCGGCGACCGCAGATGTGCTGTCGGGTGGACGGTTGTTGTTGGGTGTAGCTTCGGGCGACCGCCCCGAGGAGTACCCGGCGATGAACCAGAGCTATGATGACAGGGATGAACGTTTCCGCGACAGCGTTGGCTACATCCGCGCTGTTGGATCGGACTATCCCAAGCATGAAAGCGCTCAGGGCACGCTGTATGGTGGGGTTGACCTATTGCCAAAACCGCATGGAGCCCGCCTGCCGATGCTCATTACCGGTGGTAGCCAGCAAACGCCCAATTGGGTGGCACAGAACGGCGACGGCTGGATGACCTATCCGCGCAACGCCGCAGCTCAGGGGCAGGTCATCGCGGATTATCGGCGACGGGTGAAGGCCGCGGGCCAATCGGACAAGCCGGTCATGCAATCGCTTTACGTCGATGTCGTTGCTGATCCAGCTGCCCCTCCTCGCCCGATCCATCTTGGGTTTCAATCTGGCACTGGCTTCCTTCGCAGCTATCTGCGCGAGATTGAAATGCTTGGGGTCAATCACGTCGCACTGAACCTTAGGTTCAATCAAGCGCCTATCGAGGCGACCCTCGAACACTTGGCGGATACTTTGCTGCCTGACTTTTCTTAAAGGATCAGACCAATGACCAAGATTATTCTCATTACAGGTTCAACAGACGGCATTGGCTTGCTCACTGCAAAGAAGCTAGCAGCCGCCGGGCACAAATTGCTCTTGCATGGTCGTAGCGTATCTAAATTGGAGAGTGCTGCTGCCGCAGTCGGCGGTGATGTCGAAACCTATGTCGCCGATCTAAGCGATCTGTCCGCGGTGCGAGATCTAGCCGAAAGCGTACGGGCCAAGCATGACAAACTGGATGTGTTGATCAACAACGCAGGTGTTTTGAAAGCCCCGAAATCCGTCCTTGAGAATGGGCAGGACATCCGTTTTGTCGTGAACACGCTCGCACCTTATCTGCTGACCGAATTGCTGCTGCCGGTCATTCCCGCTGACGGTCGCGTTGTGAACCTGTCATCGGCAGCGCAAGCCCCGGTAAACATCAAAGCCATGCAAGGCAATGTGCCGCTTGCGGATATGGAAGCTTATGCGCAAAGCAAATTAGCTATCACCATCTGGACTCAGGATTGGGCCAAGTCGCGAGCCGAAACACCGGTAATCGTTGCTGTAAATCCCGGATCACTTTTGGCCTCAAAGATGGTGAAAGAAGGCTTTGGCGTTTCCGGCAACGACATGAGCATTGGCGCCGATATCCTGATTGAAGCGGCGCTAGGCGAGAGGTTCACCGATGCGTCAGGTGCCTATTTTGACAATGATATTGGTGCTTTCGCAAATCCGCATGCCGCAGCACGGGACAAAGATCACGTTGCCGACGTCATGACCACGATCAGGGACTTGATTGGCCGGACTGGCTAACCCTCGCGGCGCGAAAGCGCCCCACACTTCCACCTTTAACTCTCCGACACCCCTCACGCATGCCGCGTCGAGGCCCAAGAAAGGACTGCCTGATGAAATACGAGAACTTTCAAACCTTTGACGTAGACGTTGAATACGGCATCGCCACCGTGACGTTCAACTTTGGTTCCGTGAACGTGCAAGGCCAGGCAATGCTGGCCGATCTCAACAGCCTGGCAATGCGGTTGGAGCGTGACCGCGAAACCAAGGTCGTAATCTTCCAATCCGCCAATCCGGAAATCTGGGTCTGCCACTACGACACCGAGCTTCTCAAGGATATGTCGACCGAGGCGGTATCTCGCGACGATGCACAGCTTTTGGACCTGCAATCGGTTTGCGAACGGATCAGCAAGGTGCCGCAGGCCACCATCGCAAAACTGGAAGGGTATGCACGCGGTGGCGGACACGAATTGGCGTTGGCGCTCGACATGCGCTTTGCCGCGCGAGGAAAGTACAAGTTCATGCAGATGGAGGTCGGCATGGGCATCTTACCCTGCGGCGGTGGCGCCTCTCGCATGGCGCGCCAGACCGGTCTTGGCAAAGCACTTGAGATCATCCTGAGCGCGCAGGACTATGACGCGGATGATGCAGAGCGTTTGGGCACCATCAATAAGGCGTTGGAGCCGGACGAAATTGGCCCATATGTAACCGCACTGGCCGAACGGATTGCAAAATTCCCAGCTGAGTCGATCAATGCCTGCAAGAAGATGGTCTACGAATCAATCGACAAACCCATTGATGAGGCGCTGAAAGCCGAGGCTTATTGGCTCTATCAGGCCACCAGCAAAACCCCGGCGGTCAAACGTTTCACCATCGCGGATGAACAAGGGTTACAGCACGACATCGAGAACCAGCGCAAATGGGGCGATCTGGTGATGCAGGTGCAGGACATCAACTGACTTTCCCCCCAATACATCGATCTCGTCAGGCGTGCGTTGTTGCAACGTGCCCCTGATATTACGTCACAAAAAGGAACAAACCAATGAAAGCAATGGTTCTAAATTCATACGGGCCAGATGCGCCGTTCGAGATTGTAGATATGCCCGACCCGGTCGCGACTTCTGGACACGTGATCGTCAAAGTAGCCGCCGCCAGCGTCAACACGGTCGACACAATGATCCGAAGTATGGGCGCTGACCTACCCCTTTCCCCCGCACTACCCGCGGTGCTCGGCATGGACTTTGCTGGCACAGTCGTCGCAATTGGCGAAGGTGTGACGGGTTTTGCCAAGGGCGATGAGGTATATGGCTGTGCCGGAGGCTTAATGGACTTGCCGGGCTCTTTGGCAGAGTACATTAATGCGGATGCCCGCCTGATTGCCCACAAACCTAAGTCGCTGAGCATGCGAGAAGCCGCAGCGCTGCCTCTCGTTGGCATCACCGCATACGAAGGATTGACGCGCGCCGATGTTGGCCAAGGGCAAACCGTACTCGTCCAAGGCGGCGCCGGTGGTGTTGGTCATGTCGCCGTTCAGATCGCCCGACACCTCGGCGCCACCGTTTCGGCGACAGGTCGTGGCGCAGATCAGATGGCCCTGATCGAGAGTATCGGTGCGCGTCCCTTAGACTTCACAACGCAAAAGGTTGAGGACTACGTGGCTGAGCACACCGATTGTGTAGGCTTCGACGTGGTGTTTGACAGCGTGGGTGGACCGAATATGACTAACTCGTTCGAAGCGGCGAAACTCAATGGTCAAGTCGCTTCAACGGTTGCGATGGTCGAGATTGATTTGACGCCCGCGCATTTCAAAGGTCTGTCTCTGCATGTCGTTTTCATGTTGATCCCGATGATGCACGATGTCGAACGGCAAACCCATGGGGACATCTTGCGGACGCTAGCGGAACTGGCAGACGCCGGCGGGCTCAAACCGATTGTTGACGAACAGGCGTTTGGGTGGACGAATGTCGGTGCCGCCTATGCGCGCCTGACAAATGGAGCTGCAGTCGGAAAAGTCGTTGTGGAGATGTAATCAGATTTAGCTGGGAATGGTGCGCGTGCAATGACCTTGCGCGCTATCTCAGTTTAAACTGCAATTGATGTCGGCTATCGGTGCTTAGCTGACCTTAGTGCTTATTTCAGCATTGGTCACTCTGGGCTCCACGCGGTCATTCGCAAAATCTCGATGTATGTCCACTTTGCGGACAAAGCCGCCTTATGCTCATCGCTTTCTGACGGCTGGTCTCACATCCGAAGCGGACCTTCATTTCGAGCTTTACATCCTCCGAGATGCGTACGAAGCGGGCATTGCTCAAGGCGACTAACGCACAGTATCTGCCATCCGCCGCTTGCGACTACTAAGCTGTCCTTCCAGAGATTAGTTCGCAGTCGTCTGACAGCCTGTGGCCCAAACACAAGAGGCTAGACACCAGAGCTGAAGCATGGCTGGATTGCTTAGAGATTGTCTAGTCGGACGGAGATTCCCAAAATGAAAAGAAATGCAAACAAGCTGTTAGTGACTTCCGCTATTGCTATCGCTCTTTTGGCCTCCGGTACGATATTTACTGCTTCTACAAAACCAGCAAGCGCAGAGGCTGGCTATTTCTGGGACGAAACCGTTGAGTCTTTAGATAGAAGCCCTTGGATATTTGAAGGCACAAATGTTTTTGGCGAATTAGCACGAGTTCCACCGTCAGATTGGGTGCGTACTTTGGAAAAAGCGGCATACCCAACTGAGCTTGAGACTTTTGTTTTCACAGCTAGCAATAGTGAAGAACAGAACATCAACGATTGGTTGCATCAAACGCATACCGATAGCTTTTTGATTTATCACGATGGCAAATTGGTCGCTGAAAAGTACTTCAATGGCATGAGAGCTGATACGCCTCACCGCATTCACTCGATCACCAAGACAGTGTTGGGTATGGCAGCTGGGCTGGCGGTTGAGGCGGGAGAATTAGATCCTAAAAAGCTGATCACCGAATACCTGCCAGAGTTGGAAGGCCCAGCATTCAAAAATACAACGGTTAGACACCTACTTGATATGACCGCTGCTGTTGATTGGAAAGATGCTTCTAGCGGCTACTTAGACGATGCCGGTGATCTGTTTTGTGCGTTTGGTCAGGACCTCTCTGAAAAAGTTGAAATTTGTGATACAGAATCTGGCGTTAAGGAGTACATGATCTCTCTGAGTAATCGCGAGACCCTGGTAAAAGACGGTGAAGTTTATAGTTACCGTTCGGTGCTATCTGCGCTGCTGGGTATGGTTATCGAGTCGGCAACTGGAGAAAGCTATCTGGATGTACTGGCCGAGTTGTGGCAGGACATCGGTGCTCAGGACCCCGCATACACCGAACTAGGGCCCAAAAGGATTGTGCAAACGAGTGGTGGGTTATTTACCAGCTCTCGTGACCTATTGCGATTTGGCATAATGATGCTGGACAACGGAAAGGTTAACGACACTCAAGTTATTCCTCCGGATTGGATAGCTGACACGATTCAAGCAAATGACGATGTGATCGCAGCTTATGAGAAAAGCGCATATGCGGAGGTGTTTGAAGGCTTCCACTACCGTAATCAAGTTTGGGTGAAAGATAGAGAAAAAGGTGCGTTCTATGGTATCGGTGTCTATGGGCAGCTATTGTATGTGAACCAGGAAGACAATGTGGTTATGGTGAAGCTATCAAGCCAACCAGAAGTTCAAAACACACCTATGTACCTGGACTCGATGGTTGCGATGAAAGGAATCGCAGAGACTTTGAGCAAGTGAATTCCAAAGCGCCTTAGTCTCTAAAGCACAACTCGAAAAGTGAAGAAGATGTACTAGTAGCTTTCTCAGAGAACGCTGCGACTTGATCGTTAAACTGCCAATGGAATTGAAAAACCAACGGCAGCTTTTGTCTGCACTTCGGGCATTGATGAACGGTGCAGAAATTTGAACTTAGGGCTCAGCGCGGCCGTTCGCTGCGTTCCGTCTGAATGACCGCTGCGCGGACAAAGCTGCCATTTTGCGGAAAAGCTTCATAATAGGACTGCATGAACGAGTGCAACGCCTCCCACGAATGACTCCGACAGCAAGACTGACTTGTTTCTGAGAATTTGATCGCGCAACATTTGCAAATTCCAGAACCTATTGGGAGGATGGCATGGCGGAGTTGCGCGAGATTGGTCAGACTGGGATACGGGTCCCTCGGATCGGGTTTGGGTCTACAGGATTAGGCAGTATTCCGGAAATTTATGGTTATGAAGTCGACGAAAACCGAGCGATTGGTACCATTAAGGCAATTCTTTCGCAGCCAAATGCATTCTTGGACACGTCGCGTTGCTATGCCATGGGCCGAAGTGAAGAGCGCATCGGGAAAGTCATTCGTGAGCTTGGCGGGTGGCCGGGTGGACGAGTGCTTTCCACCAAGATCGACAGAAATCTGGAAACCGGCGCTTTCGATGCATCCCAAGCACGAAAATCATTTGAGGAAAGCCTTAGAGCTCTCGGTGTCGACAGAGTTGATATTCTCCACATCCATGATGTCGAATACGCCAGCGACTTATCGGAGGTCAAAGAAAGCGGTGGCGCGATTGAAGAGTTGTTTCGTATCAAAGACGAAGGTTTGGCAAAGGCCGTTGGAATTGCTGCGGGACGTGTCGATTTGATGATGCCAATTTTGGAGGGTTGGGATTTTGACGTAGTCCTGACACACAACAGGCACACGCTAGTAAATAACAATGCGGCACCTCTGATTGAATTCGCAAAATCACGAGGCTGTTCGATATTGAACGCAGCACCTTTTTCAGGAGGTGTATTGGCCCGAGGCAGTGCGATCCACCGCTTCTACGTTTATCGACCAGCAGATGATGACATACTTGCGCCAATACGAGCAGTCGAAGAGATATGCGGTCATTACGATGTTCCAGTCGGTGCTGCAGCCTTGCAATACTCGTTAAAAGACGAAGATATCACTTCGACGATTTGCGGAGTTACGTGGCCTCAGCATGTTCAACAGGCGATGGAATGGGCAGAGTGGTCCATCCCTGAAGGCGTTTGGGAGGAACTCGCTGAGCTCGACAAAACTTCGAGCGACCCAGAAGCATAGAGTCGATTTGAAGATAGAATACTATTCTTCCAATTGACCGCTTTGGGCTCGGAACAGTTGTTCGCCGCGTTTCGCCTGAATGGCTGCTATGCAGGCAATACCGCAATATAATCAAATAATGCTCTAAACTGCAGGATTTTTGCTGTCAGGCACTTGGTCTTTACGGGGAAACTCCAGAAACCTTGGCAGATTGTCGGACGCATCAAACCAGGTCAGCCTCTCCCTATGCGCCACGTGCTTTTGCGCCGGAAAGAAGTCGGGTTCGTCCATCGTTCCAACGAAGAAACCAATAACGTTGTTCCCGTTCCACTCGGCCTCATAAGATATAGGCGTCCCACAGTCCTTGCAGAAGGTACGTGAAACGCCTTCGCTTGAAGCAAACTTCTTTCGTTTTCCCTTCGTGAATATCACATCCTTTTGCTGGTACGTGACATAGACAACAGCCGGCGCACCGGTGGACTTCCGACAGGACTTACAATGACAGTACGCGACGTAGTCGGGTCCTACAGCAACCTCAAATCGGATATTCCCGCAAAAGCACCCCCCTTCGGCTTTGTTTGGATAGTCTGTCACTTCTCCTCCTAAGGAAATGCGTAGAATTATATTTTGAGATTGCCTTCCAAGGTTAACATACATTCGCTGAACAGTCTCCTTTGGGCTCAAAGAAGCCGCCTCTCGCTGCAGCATCCACCTGTGACCGAGTTGCGGACAATGCAGTGGTTCAGCTCAGCCGCGAAAAAACCTCCGCACACATCTGGCAAACAGGCTCAATGCTGCGATCAGAACCTGACCCTAAACGCCAGCCCAACCAATGGTGCAGTGTCATACCTTTGCCGACTGATTTCTACTCCGTTCGCATCATCTAGCGTTAGGCGGCCATCAAATTCTGCTCCCGCAAATACACTCAATGAAATTCCAGGATTCGGATTGTACCCAAGAGAAAGAACCACAGGAATACTCTTATCTTCACCCACCCCATCCGGGGCGAGGCCATCCCCATCCAACCTGAAACGAATTCTCTCTGAGCGTGCGGTCAACGAAAGGTCGATAGCCTCATTTAGAGCGTAGCTCAGCGACAACCCGGGGCCTTGCGTTGCTCCGACACCAGAGCCAGTGTTCAAATTCCAGCGGTCATTTATGTCCCAGTCGATAAGCAGAGCCGGAAAAAAATCAGTACCGCTTTCGTCAAATTCAGAAAACGCGCCAAAGGCCGGACCTATCGTTAGGCGCTCGTTCAGTTGCCATGCAATACCTGCAAAAACACCGTAGATTCTACCGTCAGATGAGGAGGCCCCGCTTTGGTAGTCCCACCTGATCTGTGGCGAAACAAAAACCGTTGTTGTATCCCCCGCACGAAACCGGACAGGAACAGCTACGCGAAGGTCCCGGATGTTTTCCCAAGGCTGGTTGTTAGATTGGCTGAAATTATAATCCAGCTTGCCAAAGCTGGTGGAAAGCCCAACGCTGCTTCCGCCTTCTAGATTGTAAAGTGCGGTAGCACGTAGAAACGCTCGACTTGCAGAGAACTTCCCACCGCCACTCAAATCCGCATCCCCTTGAAACGCGGCAAGCCCATCAACCTGGTACGCCCATCCTAACCGAGGCTGGGCAGCCGACGGAAACACGGTGAACCCAAGAAAAACAAATCCAAAGCAGCACGTTAGAAGAAGATTTTTCATCTGACATTTTCCACGTGAGACTGGTTTCCTTTTGGGATGCCATTGCTCGACGAGCGGTTCAAGTCCGATACCCGCACAATCATCTGGGTGCTTGCGTTTTGTGACGAATGGGTAGTGTGATCCGTCTGGAGCGGTTTTTCATGGCAGGAGTTCCTCGATCTTGTTCGTAATGGACGCCGAAAGCGGATCAACGGTTGACCTGTAGGTTTCTACGACTGTGCCATCGGGGCCGATCAAGACCTTGTTGAAATTCCACCTTGGCATGAATCCTTCCTCCTCTTTCAAGGACCGGAAGAAAGGGTGAGCGTCAGGGCCGGTCACGTGTGTTATCACGCTCATCGGCAAATCGATTCCGTATTGCAGTTCGCAGAAATCGCGCACTTCGTCGTTGGTGGCCAGTTCTTGCTTGAAGTCATCCGAAGGGACCGCGACAACAACCAATCCGTGGTTGCGATACCTATCATAAAGGTCTTGAAGCCCCCGGTATTGACGGGTGAACGCGCATTGGGATGCCGTATTGACAACTAGAACCGGTTGACCGTTCCAATCTGACAAAGACAAGGTTCCCCCGTCAATCGAGTCAAACTTCGCGTCAAGTTCAAGGGCGCGCACTTGTTCGCCTAGCAATAGCAAGCCGCAAAGCACAATTATCCGCAACATTCCAAACCTCCAGTTTCATATTTGGATACGGAAGAACAATGCGGACGGATTTCATTTTGTGGACATAGCGAGCGGGCCGCGCGCAACTCCGAGATAGAAATTGGGGATGTGCGAAAGCTCAATACAAGTCCATGATCAGAAATTATCTGGTTCCTCAGTGGCAATGTTAAAACGGCTTCTTCCGAATGTCTTTGAAATCGGTCGTTGCTGAGACGCAGAAAATCATACCAGAACTTTGAATGCGCTCGACATTTTGCGAAGCGCAATACTGTTTTTGGCACCTTTGCACTTTGAACATCCGCGTTGCGACGGGCTCCAAACGCAATAGTGAAGAAGACGTATTCTGCAGCCTAAACAACGCCTGCATTGCTGACGTGGCCGCTCTCAATTCCGGGCAAATATTTACCCGCGGATCAACGCTGAAGTGTCAATCAATTTGCTGGCAGAAGCTGTGAATTCGGCAATCACAATTTGACTTTTCCTTTGTTAGGCAGACTTCTACTTGCAGATCATTTTATTGAAACTGAACCTTGGTCCAAAATAGTTGAAAGGAACTACAATGTCGCACACACCTCGATCCTTTTCTCACATAGGGCTTTCTGTGCCAGACGTTGATGAAGCCGTAAAATTTTATTCCGAGGTATTTGGCTTCTACGTCATCATGCCGCCGACAGACGTTCTCGAGGATGATAGCGATATTGGTGTAATGTGCACGGACGTCTTTGGACCAGAATGGAAAAAACTGCGCATAGCTCACATGGCGACTGCGGATCGCGTTGGGATTGAGATTTTCGAGTTCGACGGGAATTATGCGCCTGAAAACAACATGGACTACCGGCGCAATGGGACATTTCACTTTTGCATCCAAGATCCCGACGTGGAAGGTCTGGTGGAAAAAATCGTAGCGGCAGGTGGAAAGCAGCGGATGCCCATTCGTTACTATTATCCGGGCGATAAACCTTACCGGATGGTCTATGTTGAAGATCCATTCGGTATTGTGTTCGAACTGTACAGCCATTCCTATGAATTGACCTATTCGTCCGGTGCTTACAATTGAGAAACAGTTCAATTTGAAGACTGCTTTGGCTCCAAATAACCGTTCTCAGCGTTGCAGCGCCTCTCAAGTTTTTGAGCGACTGCTTTGAGGTCTGAGCGATCGCTAGTTTCAATTCGCTTCAACGACCGCTTTGCGGACAAAGCAGACGTCCGAGGTTGTCAGTATTAGGTCCGCTTTGAAGTTAACTTGCCTGTTCGCGGTCGAACTGCATGCGAAACTGTCTGACTTCGTCCATCTGTTCATGCGACCAGAATACGAGCGGTTTTAGCATCTCGAGTAAGCTGCGGCCCAACGGCGTCAGTTCATAGGAAACAGCCACCGGTGGCTGGAGTAACACCTCAAACTCATTTGGTGCAGGCTACCCGAACAACTCGATCGGCCTCGCATTTGTTTTTCTTGGTGCAATCGCCTTCAGAATTTCTACCGCTCTCATAGACACACATTGGTGGACTTGTTGACCAACCCTGCTTCGTTGTGCATTCATCTTTGCCCGTGCATTGCGTACCTCCACAAGTTTTGGGGCGCCATTTTCTGAGCGACTGATATGTTTTCCATCCACTTGGGCAAGTTCTGCTAGGAAAAGAACATACCGCTTCTCCATCTATCCTTTCAGTTAACCCTCCGGCGTTGCTACACTCCACCGCTGTGGCTGCCGCACCGTTAGTGGCTGAAACTGCCACAGCAAGGAAGAAGGTTCCTGCAGATAGTTTTGCCATATAACACACCACTTTTTCCCTCCGCGATCGTACGCAGTACGACGGTTAGAATGAGACCAAGAAAATGCTCTCAACCTCCTGTCATTTGGTACCATCAGTGGACGTTCAACAAGACCCGGGCGATACTTGCTCCACACAAAAATAATCCAATGACCGTATTTTCACTTTTCTGTACGCACTCCGTTCACGCAATACTCAAATCCCAATGACTTGCCCAAAAGACCTCCTCTTGCTCCCGTTGACCAACGTCGTTTGCCTCTAGTGCGTTCACGGCGTCGTCCAATACTGCGACAAACTCGTCTCCGCTGATCTTCATGTGTCGAAGCGCGCTAGCCATATCCTTACCTGCATAGATCTCAGGTCCACCAGTTCGTGCCACAGGCTGGTCTATCTTCGGGCCAAGTGCGTAACCGAGATTGGGTAAACTGCGTCAAAACGAAACTAATTCCGCTTCGATGACTGACGGGTAACGCCCGGATAGCGATACGTGTCTCCCAATTTCCCGGTTCAATCTACAGTGTTTTTTCGCAGAAAAGTTTTTCAAGGCAATTGCCCAAACCAAACTTAGGAGCGAAATATGCCACGTTTGAGCGGCTAGGATTTGTGGCCTGCGGCACTTCTTACCCATGGAATGGGAATTGTTGAAACGAGGCTCAGATAAGGTCACTTCAGTAAGCGGGCGTCCTGTTCAATACCGAAAGACCGCACTGGGCTCGAAACAGCCATCCGCCACAGCTTGCATGAATGTCCGCTCTGCGGACAAAGCTGCCGATAAGTCAGCTTGTTGGGATGTATGAAAACTGCCCAAAGCCGACCTTCGGGGCTCAGCTTTTGCCGCAGCGCGGCATGCTCTAATTCTAAAGTGGTTTTTGATAGCCTCAGTACTAACCCTCACTTAGGCTCACTTTTGGCAAACCATTGCTGACGCAAAGACGAAGTGACCTAAATTCATACCCTCGCTTTCTCGAAGGTTGACCAAGCGGTTTCGAATACTTCAAAATCAAATCCCGGCTGGCTCGCCGCGTCGAGGATAATGTGCTCTGTTGTCAATAGCTTTTGGACTGCGGCTTCCAATTGATCGACGACATCCTCGGGAACCACCAGAGCACCGTGTCGGTCGGCGTGCATCAGTTCTCCCGAATTGACCGTCAGACCGAATACCGAGACCTGCGTGTCGATCTCGCGGACATGGACGAAACCATGGCTCGGCCCGATCGAACCGGCGACAACTGGGAAACCTTCGGGCAGGTCTCCGAGGTCGCGCATGACACCATTGGTCACCACGCCAGACATGCCAAAGCCTTTGTGAACCGTAGTGTTGACCTCACCCCAATAAGCTCCGATGCAGTCCGGGTAATCTACGTCCTCAATCACCGCGACTGATGGGTTTGGGCCTTCGGCCATATATTTATAATAGGCCATGCGTCGGCATTTGATGAGCTCCTGTGGCTCGGTCGGCGGATGGACCGCTGCAATTTTAGCGGTGCGCGCATAGCCGACGATTGCCGGTTCGTTCGGTGCCGAACTGAGCATGGTGCCACGCGTGAACCGGTCAAACCCGCGTTTGCCCTGCGCCACCTCAATGGCGTTGCAGACGGTGGGCGTGTCGACCTTGCGAAGCAGAGACAATAAGGATGGTGTCATGTGTCCTCCAGCCAGCGGATCAAGGCCGCTGTGGTTTCCTTGGGTTTTTCCAGTGTGGGCAAGTGACCTGCCCCGTCGACGATCTCCAACGTGCTTTGCGGCAGTAGGTCATGCATCATCTGGTGACGTTCAACCGGGCAAAGTCCGTCGTCCCGCCCGCACAGGACCAGTGTTTTGCCGGCGTAGGATGAAAGGGTCGCGCATTGGTCTGGACGGCCCATCAGCGCTTGCGACTGGCGCAGAAACACATCCGGGCCCAGATCGGTTGCCATTGCCATGCACAGGTCAAGAATAGCCCCTTGCCGGGGACCGTCAGCAAGGTAGTTGGGCTTCATCTCATCCCGCATCACATCCCATAGTCGACCCTCACTTACAGCCGCCATCTGCGGCGCGCGGCGGGCTTTGACCTCGGGCTTTTCGGCCAGCGGGTTGGTGTCGAGCAGAGCCAATTGCGTGACCCGGTCTTGTGCTTGACGCACCACCTCCATCGCCACGATACCGCCCATGGACAGGCCAGCGAGGGCGAAGTTTGGTGGCGCATGATTCAGGGTATCGACCGCCATCGCCTCTACATTGTCGTGCTGGCTCAATGGGAAGGTCATCACGGGCACCCTGCCCGACAAAGCCTGGATCTGAGGACCGAAGAGGCGGGCATCGCACATCATGCCCGGTAAGAAGATAAGCGGCGTCATGCACTGGCCAGCTTTGCGCCGTCGGACAGTGCGATGAGCTTGGCGTAGGCAATCTGCGGGTCCACCGCGCCGAACCCGGCGAAAGTACCAAAGCCGCAATCGCTGCCTGCGATCACACGATCCGTACCGACGATGTTGGTGAATCGGTCGATCCGTTGGGCGACAAGCTCTGGATGTTCGACAAAATTGGTGGTGGTATCGACCACGCCCGGCACCAAAACCTTGTCACCGGGGATTTCGGCTTTACGGTCGCGGAATACGGTCCATTCATGCGCGTGGCGCGGGTTGGACGTTTCGAACAGGACATAACGCGACTTGGTGGCCATCAGCGTGCTGAAAACCTTGTCCATCGCAATATCACAGCAATGCGGACCCTCGTAGTTACCCCAGCAGATATGCACCCGGACGCGATCCTGCGGCACGTTCTGCAGCGCATGGTTCAGGGCCTCAACATGCATGTTGGCGACCCTGACAAACTCCTCATCAGACAAATCAGTAAACAGCATATGGCGAGACAGGGCCAAATCGGGGCAATCCATTTGCAAGTCCAAACCGGCTGCAACGATAGTTTCGTATTCCTCTTTCATCGCATCGGCCAGGGCGGCCAGATAGGCCTCTCGCGTCGAATAGAAATCGTTCTGCAAGAAAAGCGAGATCACGCCCGGCGACGCAGCGTTCATAAACCCGCGCTTCACCCCATGCTGCGTCATCGCGGCCTTGAGATTGGCTATATCTTTTTCCAGTTCGCCCTGCCCCTTCGAGCGCACCTCTCCGGTACACATGGGGCGCGCGTATTGTGGTGTGCCACCGTCATCAGCCAACCGTTGCAGGAAGCCGGGGAACATTTTCAGGTCGGCGGGGGCGTTACGCGGGCTGTCACCGGAAAAGCCTGTATAACGGTCCTTTACGTAAGTCGCGTATGAAATCTTTGAGGTCTCGCCGTCACTGACAATGTCCACCCCGGCTTCAACTTGCTTGCTCACCGTTTCAGTTACGGCGTCGGACATGCAGGCATCAAACGCGGCTGCGTCATAGGGTTCGCCCCGTTCCCTGGCAAAGATGAAATCCACCACGTCCTGCGAACGCGGCAAAGACCCGACATGAGTAGTTTGGACCGACATTGAGCCCTCCTAATTCTTTCGCGCCATCAGCACGCTGTGGCTTTCGGTTTCCTTTTTCTTTGCAAGGAGCCCAGTCATACGCAGACCACTTTATCAAGGCACACGGGATAGCCGGTCGGAGACAACGAGGCGTGATAAACGCTTTCTGTTCCAACCGTGCCGTGCTCTACCCCCGCTTTGGGGCCAACGGTCTGCAACAACATTCCACCATGGCGCGCCACGCGGGCGATACCTTCTTTTTGTTGGTCTGCAGTCAGGTGGGAGAAATTGTTCCAGGCAATGATCCCATCGAAAAGTTGATCCAACTCAAAAGTACGCCCGTCCGCCTGGCGCCAATCAGCATTTGGCCAGCGCTCACGCGACCGTTGATCGTCATAAGCCTTGGCCTGACGCTCGTAGACGGCGTGGGTATCTTTGGGATCCGCGATCATCCAGTCCAGGTTGCTCCTGCCGGGTCGTCAGTCGCCTTGATCCGGTACAGACCCGCCTGCCCGGTCATCGACGGTTCAACGCTATAGCGTTCCCCCGGCAGAACCAAGGCAGTATCCCCATTTGATATTGTGGTTTCAAACCCCTCGACCGAAACCCGCCAGTGTCCGCTTGCGGGCATCAGAACAACCGGTTTCTCAGCGACAACCGGATCGGTCACACTAGATCCACGCCCAAGGAAGTCGACCTCGAACCCGGGCTTATCCTTAATCAGACCGTTTTCACCGATCACTTGGGCCGGTTTATTGGCTGACAGCGCCATCAGGTCCCAGTAACGAGCAACGTATTTGCCAACCACATCTTCGACCGGAACCTCAGGGTAGTCTTTCAACTGTTCGTCGGTCAGCACCGGCATAGGATGCACGTTGTGAGGCAGTTCCTGCCCTTTCTTGGAGTCATAAAGAACCCCGTTGTCACCCAGCATCAGCCCATGCGCCTGCGCGTCCTCGATCACCTGCGGAGCCCATGTCACCCCGCCGCCTGCATCATCCCCGCCAAGGATCGACATGATCATGCCGTAGTCCTGGCCGACATTTTCAAAACCACGGAAGATACCCGTGGGAATGTTGAAGATATCACCCTCTTCGGCGATGAACTCGCCCGCTGTCCCATAGCGACCCCAGAAAAAGCGCCAACAGCCCTTGGCAACAAAGAACACCTCGGCAGTTGTATGGCTGTGCAGCGAGTTGCGGCACTTGGGCGGCTGTCCCGCCGCGCCAATGTTGAACCCGATCTTATCGGTGATGTGGACGTGCTGATCAGGCGACTCGGACACCCCGCCGCCGATGATCGTGAAGTTTTCCTTTTGGTCCGATCCCGGTGTGTGGGCGTCGATAAAGGCGGTTTTGCAGGGCCGAAGTTCGCCATATCGAACGATGCGGTGTTGTATTGTGCTCATGATAGTCTCCGAAACGAATAGCAGTGCGGCAGGTCGATCGAACCCATTGCGCCCGGAGGACGATTGTTCAGCCGCCTTGCCCGCAAAGACGCCCGGTGACAATGCAGTCGCCGGGTTCCTTCGCTGGTGTCGAGCAAGGCAAGGCTTTGCGGCATTACACGTCCCCTGTGGCCAGCAGCACCTGTTTCCAAACAGCGGTTTCATCGAACAGGGTCCACTCGCGCCGAACCCTGATGTCGCCGCCAATCAGCTCTCCCCACTCGACATGGCTGATGCCAAGAACATAAAGCTCGGCCCCTGTCGGCGCGCCAAATGTGCCCCAACCGTCATGGGTTCCGTGCAGGCTCCACCGCAGGGCCGAGCGCGGCGGCATGTTGGGATCGTCGCGCCCGATCTGGTGATGGATGGTGAACGTGGCGTTGGGCATCGCGGCACGCAATGACATCCAGAACCGGTCAACCGGATCCCACCCATGCCCTGTCACACCACCTGGGTATTCGGATTGAACGGCCCTGTCATAGTCACGCTCGACCGCGCCCATATCCGCGTTCATCATCCGGGTCAGCAGATCGGCATGGCGCTGGCCCCACGCGTTGTCGTTTCCCTTTCCCTTATAGGGACCTTCGACATCGTTGGATGGGGTCAGGGGCCGGACGCATTTTTCAGGGCCGCTTTCCCGCGCGATCAGATCGGCCGCATAGCCCTTGGGATCCCAGCCCAACTGACGGACGATCGCCCCCTGATCCCGGATCAGCCATTCGTCATCGATCTTGTTATCTTTCGCATGACAATCCGCGAGGATCCGGTATTGCAGTCTGCTTCCCTTGGGCTTGCCATAGACGCCTTCGCTCAAATGTGTGGCCGTGGACAGAATGCGATGAGAGCTGAGCATGCCTTGTTCCGGGGTGCCGGACCAGATCACGTCCTCGCCCAGAAGCTGGCGATCCGGGAACTCTGCCAAGGTCGCCATGGTCGCGCCGATCACGTTCTGGTTCCCCAAAACGACGGAACCGGGCGACCGGACCACGATGTCCTCACCGTAGTAGTCGTGCAAGGTCGCGATACCGCGATCTTCCCAGATTTCCTTGGTGATACCGACGATATAGTCCGGGAAATCCCGGAATTTCGGATCAAAGCCCTTCATGTTTCTGTCCTTTGTGGAGTCCAGCCCCGCGGCAGCCGCGCCGAGGTTCGCACGACCAGCGGGCCGTCAATCGCGACCTTGCGTGGCTCGGCTGCATCGGGATTTTGAATGTGGTCCAGCAGGGCCGCGACGGTTTCCGCGACCATCAGATTGGCCCGTTGTCGGATCGTTGTCAGGTTATACGCTGGCCATCCAGCCGGAGGAACGTCGTCATAACCAACGACCGAGACATCTTCGGGGATGCGCAACCCCAGTTCAAACCGGATTACGTCCATCACGGCCAATGCCATGTGGTCGTTGGCCACAAATACCGCGTCGGGGCGTTCGTCGGGGTCTACATCAAACATCTGACGCGCAGCGGCTTGGGCGTTTTCGGTGTGAAACATCCCGTCCTGCACCGCAAACACGGATCGACCCGCTTCGGACAACACCGCCCGAAAACCCGCCTCGCGGTCACGCTGAGTCGAGGCGCCCTGCCACCCCGAGATATAGCCGATCCGTTCGTGCCCACCCGCCAGAAGGAACTCGGCCACCTTTCGGCCGCCTGCGTAGTTATCCGACGTGACGGTAGTGATCCCCTCGATATCCTGACTACGGTTGAACAGGACAACCGGGACACCTGCCTGCTGGCACCGCGTCGCGATATCGGAAGACATCGGGACCGAGGCCAGAACGACGCCGTCGACCTGATAATCCAGAATCTCCTCCATCACGTCGTCTATGTTGCCAGCCGACCGAGAGGCCATGAATATCAGAACGTGATAGCCATGCTCCTGCAAACCGTTCGACAGTTTCTCCAACGCTTCGGGATAAAAGTAGTTGTCCAGATAACCGACCACCAAACCGATGATGCGGCTTTTGCCAGAGACCATGGCGCGGGCCAGCACGTTTGGGCGATATCCCAACTCCTCAGCGGCTTTGCGCACTTTTTCCTCGGTCTTCTTGCTGACGGATGCTCCGGGCGTGAAGACGCGGCTGACGGCGGACTGGCTGACGCCTGCGCGCTGCGCGACCTGAAGGGATGTAATTTTCTCAGCCATCAGTCTGCCGTCCACCCGCCGTCAATCAACATGGAGGTGCCGGTCACAAGCGCCGACGCGTCCGACGCCAAGTAGCGCACGGCACCCATGATGTCCTCGACCTCGCCCACGCGGTCCAGCTTGATCATGTCCATGATCCACGCGGCGCGGTCGGGATTGTCGAAGGTCGATTGCGTCAGCGGCGTGCGGATGAAGGTCGGGCACACGGTGTTGATCCGTACGCCCTGTTTGCCCCATTCGATGGCCATCGACTTAACCATACCCTCCAGCCCGTGCTTGGTCGCGCAATAGACCGCCCGGTCAATCCCGCCGACATGACCCATCTGGCTTGAGATATGGACGATCGAGCCGCGTTTGCCCGCGTTGATCAAAGCCTTGCCTGCATAGGCCGACAGGAAATACGCGGATCGCAGGTTCAGATTTGCGACCGCGTCGAAATCCTCGGGCGTTGTCTCGGTCGCCCGGCTGTGCCGCGCCAATCCCGCGGAATTGACGACGACGTCAAACACACGGGACGCAAACAGGGTTTTCAGCGCCTCCAGATCCGTTTGATCCACGACCAATGCTTCTGCGGACCAGCTGTTCGATTGCAACGCGGCCACCGTGTCTTGCAACCGATCTGCCCCGCGCGCCGCACACACCACATGTGCCCCGGCCTCGGCCAGAGCAACGGCACATCCCTGCCCGATGCCCGATGACGCTCCGGTCACCAGGGCGGTTTTGCCGTTCAGGGAAAAGGATGGCGTTCGGGGCAGGTCTGTCATTGGCTCATTCCGTCAGGTATTTCGATACGGCCCAGATTGCGGGCCTTATTGAATTCCCGCAGACGGGCAAAGACGTCAACGCCAAGCTGCCGAAAAGCATCCAGAAGATCGACCAGCACCCAGTTTTCGCGAATTTTGCCGTCTTCGAGACGCCAGAAATCGAGGCTGCGCATGGTGATCTTTTTGCCTGAAGGCGCAATGCCCATCCAGCCGTCATGGGTCACAGTCTGGATCATGTTGGGCCAACCAGTGACGGCCGCATACTCTCCATCTCCGAAGAAGTGATAGGTGATGTCATCCACATATTGCCCGCGATCTGGCATGCCATTCAGGAAGGGGATCTGATGCCAGTTGCGGAACCCGGAAATACCCCGCCCTGTGCCGATCCCGGACGGGCCGTACCAGTTCATACGGGGATGCCAGAACCGCTCCATCTCCATCACTTCGGGACCGCCCTCTGATGGGTGTTTCTTGAGGTATTCCAGCATGTCGATGATGTGCTGACAGGTTTCCTTGCCCTTGGCCGCATCATAGGGGCCGGGCACGAACCCATCTTGGGTCGCAGGACCGGGCACGTGCCATTCGCGGCCAAGGCTGGGGGCCATGGGCCACGCATTTGCCTGCATCATCACCTCGGGGATGTCCCAAAGCGCCTGCATCTCGACCACTTTACCGTCCACGAACCGATAGAATTCGTGAAACCGCATCGTGACCTGATGACCTGTTGGCGGGATATCCAGCCATGGTCCGGTGAAGGTGCCGGTGTAGTACCCGCCGCAACCGACCCAATCAGCGCCAAACTCATCCGGTCCGGCCATGACGATATAGTCGCGCCGTTCCAGATCGGGCCACGCCGTCAGCAAGCCCTTGTAAACGCCATCGTAGTAGGTTTCGCTGCCGGTCATGTCTCCGAACGGATGACACAGGCGGAACAAGGCATCGGGCGCACAAAGATCAGCCAGGACGCGACGCACCCCGGCTTCGGAAAAGTCGTACATCGCTGCCCTCAGCGGGGCGATCAGGTCTTTGTGCAGACTGTGCTGGTCACTCATTCCGCCGCATCCCTATACGGCGCGGCCTTTCCGTATGGCACGTTGATGCCCCCATACCGGCGAACGCGCACGTTGCATTGTTCAGCGTGCCCCACAAACCCTTCCAGCATGCACAGGCGCGAGCCATATTCACCGATCAGAGTTGCCGCTTCGTCGGTCAGAACCTTCTGGTACGAGTGCGTTTTCAGGTATTTGCCGACCCAAAGACCGCCCGTGTATCGCCCTGCTTTCTTTGTGGGCAAGGTGTGGTTCGTCCCAATCACCTTGTCCCCGTTCGACACATTGGTGCGAGCCCCAAGGAACAGCGCCCCGTAGCAGGTCATGTTCTCAAGGAACCAATCGTCACGATCCGTCATCACCTGCACATGTTCCGAGGCAATGTCGTCGGCCACCTTCAGCATCTCGTCATAGGTTTCGCAAACGATGACCTCGCCATATTCCGCCCACGACACTTTGGCGGTGTCCGCCGTCGGCAGAATGTCCAGCAGCCGATCAACTTCGGCCAAAGTCTCCTCGGCCAGTTTGCGCGAGTTGGTCAAAAGCACGCAGGGGCTGTTATATCCATGTTCAGCCTGACCCAGCAGGTCGGTCGCGCACAGTTCCGCATCGGCCGCGGTTTCATCTGCAATCACCATGGTTTCGGTCGGGCCTGCGAACAGGTCGATGCCGACACGGCCAAACAACTGGCGTTTGGCTTCGGCGACAAAGGCGTTGCCGGGGCCGACCAGCATATGAACGGGGTTGATTGTCTGAGTGCCAAGCGCCATTGCGCCAATGGCCTGAATGCCGCCCATGACATAGATTTCGTGTGCTCCGCCCAGATGCATGGCCGCGATGACCGCAGGGTTTGGCTTGCCCTGAAACGGAGGCGTGCAGGCGATAATGCGTGGAACCCCCGCAACGGACGCCGTCGCCACCGACATATGCGCCGAAGCCACCATCGGGAACTTACCGCCGGGAACGTAACAACCAACGGACTGCACAGGGATATTCTTGTGGCCCAGTATAACGCCCGGCAGGGTTTCGACCTCGATATCCAGCATCGAATCCCGTTGCGCCTGCGCAAAGTTACGCACTTGCTCTTGGGCGAACTTGATATCCGTCAGCTCACGGTCGGAAAGCTGGCTGATCAGGTCTTCGATTTGGTCCTGCGACAGCCGGAACGAGGCCGGTGAATAATTGTCGAATTTCTCGCTCAGCTCGCGCACGGCGACATCGCCGCGGGTTTCAATGTCTTTCAGCGTCGCTTCGACCACGGCACGGGTTTTGGCGTCATCTTCGGCCCGGTCAGCGTCAGATTTACCGCGTTTGAGATACTCGATTGCCATTTTTCAATCCTCAGTTTTCGGGCCGAGGTGGAAGTTTTTCCCCTCGGTCAAATGCTTCCCAGCCCTGACCGTTGAACAGGTCAACGCCCAGTTGGGCTGCGACATGGGCAAAATCCACGTTCACCCAGTTGTCGACAATCTTGCCGTCGACGACTTTCCAGAAATCCATGTACCGGATCTCGACCCGCTTTCCTGTCGCGGCGATGCCCAGAAACTCGCCGGAATGGGTTGCTTCCTGACGGCCGAAGGCGGCAGCCCATTCCCCCATGTAAAGGCGGGCCTCATCAATGCAGACCTTGTCGGAAAACGCCGCCTGAAACGGGCGCTGCCAGTTGTTCTGGAATTCCTGCAGGCCGGTCTTCGTGCCGCAGCCCTGATTGCCCATCCAGCGAAAGCCCTGCGCGAAAAACTCGCCAATGTCGTCAATGCGATGGTCATTCAGACCATCCACCATGGTTTCGATAACCCGGCGCGTGTCGTCTGTTTTGCTCAGGTCAGTGTCACGGGTCAAAACCGCTTGTTCGGGGCGCGAACCTTTCATTTCCATATCCTTTCAGGTTGCCAGAGAGTGGTGTTGGGGGCGTGACCCCCGACACTCAGAAAATCTCTGGGCATCCTGTTCAGCGCCGGGTGGCGCGACATGGCGTTATGGCGGGCGTGGTTGCTCATCAGCCTTTCACCGCCCCTGCTGTCAGACCGCTGACGATCTGACGCTGGAAGATCAGGACAAGGAAGATCAGCGGCGCGGTGATCGACACGGCGGCGGCCACGGCGACAACCTGATCGGTGGTCGTGGTCTCACGGTTGAACATGCCGACGATAGCGGGAACCATCGTCTGGTTTTGTGCATCCAGCAGCAGCGCGGTGACGAGAAAGTCGTTATAGGCTAGAAGGAAACTGAACAGTCCGGTTGTGATGACCCCCGGCCACATCACCGGCATGATCACACGGCGGAACGCCTGAAAATGGCTGCACCCATCGACGCGGGCGGCCTCGTCCAGTTCGGCAGGGATATTCTGGAAGAAGGACCGCAGCATCCAGATTGTAAAGGGTTGGTTGATCGCAACCAGAACCGCGATGACCGCGAAGGGTTTGCCATACAGGGTCGGCGCGTTTTCCCCCAGAATGGGGCTGAGCCATTCGGCCGAATTGATGAAAACTGGCAGGTAGCCCGCAACCAGAACCGAATGCGGCAGTGCGCGGAACACCAAAGCCACAATCAGAATCCAGAATGCCAGCGTGGACCCGGACCGTGCCAGACCGTACCCGGCCAGCGTTCCGACGGTCAGGGACACGGTAACCACCCCGGTCGTAACGATCAGAGAATTCTTGAAGTTGTTCGAGAACCCCCGGTCAATCCAGACCGTTTTGTAATGTTCGGTGGTCAGGCCCAGCACGTCCCGCCCCAAAGGACCGAATACTGGATTCAGCACATTCAGAATGGCGGGAAGTACAACAAAAAACACCAATAGGAAGCCAACCAGCAAAGCCAGCACGCCGATCAGCCAGCCAAACCACTCCTGCCTGGGCTTGGTGTAGGATTTGATCATCGACGGCAGCTTTTTGGTTGCCAGAGTGATCGTTCCCCAGATCATCGCGATACCCAGAATGATATCCAGCAGGGACAATCCCTTTCCGACGCCCAAGGTCGCGGGGCCAAAAATCACGTTCAGCGCGTTGCTGTCAAAGGCATCGACGGGTGACTTGAAGCTCATCACCACGATCCAGAAGATCGGGAAGGCCGCAATCAGGCACCAAAGCGCCAGAAAGATGTTCGAGGTCAGCCGCAGGCTGAAAGGCTGGCGAAGCGCGCGTGAGGACATATCAGTGGCCTCCTTTGTGATCGCGCCATGTACGGCGCAGCGGCAGGATAAGCAGGATGACAACACCGATCATGGTCAACATCGAGTTGGCCGAGGCCCGACTGATCGACCGGTTACCCGCCTGATCCGGCGTCAGATAATCGAAGGTCAGCCATTGCAGCGAGATGACGTAGCCTTGGCTCGAGAAGCCGACGATCTCTTCAAACACCCGGTAGCTGTCCATCAGGTGGATCATCGACACGAAGATGATCAGCGGCATCAGATGCGGGATCACGATGTACTTCATCCGCTGCCAGCGCGTTGCCCCGTCGATGACGGCGCTTTCCAGACTGTCCTGATTGACGGTCTGAAGACCCGCATAGAAGACGATGGCGGCAAACGGCGCGACGTGCCAGACGCGGTAAAGCATCATCAGGATTTCGATCGTCCACGCCTGGGCAAACAACGCGATGTCGCGGTTCAACCACCATTCGATCAACGCTGTCATGATCCCGTCGCCGCGAAACAGCCAGTTGATCGACAAGACGCCGATCACAGGCGTGATGATGAAGGGCAGCAGCGAGATAAAGATCACGGGGCCTCGTATCGACCGGGCCGCATTGTTGATCAAAACCGCGATACCCAGACCGCATCCGACCACCAAAGGCAGCGTGATCAGCGTGAAGGTCAGCGTGAAGCGCAGCGCTTTCCAGAAGTTGATCGTGGATAGAACCTGCCAATTCCCGTCGCTGATCGCGCGCCAAGCTCGCTCGGGCTCTAGCACGTTACGGTAGCTTTGCAATCCGACATACTGGGTCTGGGTGATAATCTCGCCGTGTTCATCCAGTTTCGGCTGCGACACCAGCTCGGTCACGCAGGTCTGCGTGAGAAAGCCCGGCGTGCAGGTTTCCTTCTCAACCGTCTCATAGATCGGCTGGGTGACGTAAAAGCTCTGCTTGAACACGCTGACCAGCGGGAACGCGATAAAGAGAAGCATCATAAAGACAGAGGGGCCGACAAAGGCGGCAAATGTCCGGAAATTCATGGCTCTGCCTTTCTCATGGTTCTCGGGTGGAAAAAGCGGGAGGGCACAGGGCCCTCCCCAGAGAGGATCAGTTGCTGATCAGACCAGCCTCTTTCGCAGCGGTGATGTAATCCGCCTCAATGTCGGCCAGTGTGGTTTGCGCATCCTTGGCACCGGTCAGATAGTCCGCCAGACCATTGCCCAGAGAGGTGTGCATGATGCCCATCGGACCGGACGCAGGATAGGCTTTGGCGCCACCTTCGGCCGAGGCCGCGGCACCGGCGGCCAGATCGCCCGGGGTATACGCAGTGCTGAGCCAGACCGCCGTGTCGTTGTTGGCGCTGACCATGTCACCATCCATACCTTCCAGTGCGACACGGAAGGCGGCGTCGGCCTCTTCATCGCTCATGTTCGAGGCCAGCACGATACCGTCCCACCAAATCGTGGTCGCAGGAACAGCCGATCCCATCGGGGCTGCGGCCATCGTAACCTTACCAACCACCTGGCTTTCGGCTTCGTCGTTCATGGCAGCCGCGCGGCTGGCCCAAAGGTTCGCCATCGCAATCTTGCCTTGCTGGAACTGCTGCTGAACATAGGTCGAGTCCGACACCAGATATTCCGGGTCCATGAACTCGGTCATGGCCTTCATTGTCTCAAGCGCGGCTACGCCCTGTTCGTTGTTGATCGCGGGCATGTTGCCGTCGCCAAAGAACTGGCCGCCTTCGCCAAGGTACATGTTGACGAATTCCTGACCCAGATTCCAACCGGTCTTGAACGTACCGCCAATCGGATAGTCCATGGCGCCCGCTTCCTTGATCTTGGCGGCTGCGGCCAGAACGTCGGCATAGGTCTTGGGTTCTTCGATGCCCAGCTCGGCCAGAACGTCGTCGCGATACATCAGGTGCTGCGCGTTCACCATCATAGCAATCGCCATGGTTTTGCCGTCCACCTTGATCAACTGGTTCGGCAGAAGGTCCTGTCCGTATTTCTCAACCAGATCATCCAGCGGCCGGATAGTGCCCGCGTTCAGCAGCGGCACCAGCGTGGCGTTCGAGACGCCGCCAATCTGGTAGAGCGCGGGATCAGCCGCAAACGCTTCGGGCTGTTTTTCGCGGAATTCCTGATCGAGCGAGGCGCTGAAATTGCCGCACTCGGCCATCGCGTCGGTCACGGCTTTCCAGGCTTCAAACCCGGCCGAGAGCGACTTTAGCGGGACATCGTTTTCAAAGGCACAGTCCGACCACGCGCCTGCGGCGGCAAAGGACATGGCACCGGCCAAGAGGATTGTTTTGAGTTTCATGCGTTTCTCCCTGTCAGGATCGGTCCGTCGTCGACGTCCGGACCGGTTGTGTGCCCGGTTGGGCTGTTGTGGGGCTATGCCCCGATCCGCGCACCGCTTTCAGCTTCAAAGAGGTGACAGATGTCTTTCGGCACCGAGAACGAGACGCTTTCGCCGATCTCGGCGCGGAATGCTTTGTCGGCTTTCACGGACACCAGCGCACCACCGACGCGGACCGAGATCATGGTCGCGTCACCCAGCAGTTCGAGCGTGTAGATCGGAGCCGTAATTTCGCCCTGTCCTTCGGCAAGGCCCGCGTCTTCGGCCCGGAAACCCAAGGTCAGGGGGCCATCGGGGGCATCGACCGGAATCTGGACGTTCTCGGCGCGGAACACACCGCCCGACACCTCTCCGTCCATGAGGTTCATCGCAGGCGAGCCGATAAAGCTGGCGACAAATGTATTGGCAGGCCGGTCGTAAATCTCGGTCGGGCTGCCGACCTGCTGAACTACGCCCTGTTTCATGACGACAACGCGGTCAGCCAGCGTCATCGCCTCGATCTGGTCGTGGGTCACATAGATCGTCGTCACCGCCAGTTCATGGCTGAGGTTCTTGATCTGCGCCCGCGTCGACACCCGCAGCTTGGCGTCCAGATTGGACAGCGGTTCATCCATCAGGAACACGTTCGGCTCGCGCACAATGGCGCGGGCCAACGCCACGCGCTGACGCTGTCCACCAGACAGTTCGGCAGGTTTGCGATGCAGGAAGTCATCCAATTCCACCATCGCGCTGGCCTGGCGAACTTTTTCGTCATGGGTCGAGGGATCAATCCCGCGCACTTTCAGAGGAAAGCGGATGTTTTCATAGACGTTCATGTTCGGATACAGAGCGTAGCTTTGGAACACCATCGCCACGTCCCGATCCTTGGGCTCAAGATCGTTGACGACTCTGCCATCAACCAGAATTTCACCCTCGGTCACGTCTTCAAGCCCGGCAATCATCCTCATCGTCGTGGTTTTGCCACAGCCCGACGGCCCCAGCAGAACCAGAAACTCACGATCCGCAATTGTCAGGTCGAAATTATGAACCCCAACGAACGAGCCCCAGCGCTTGCCGACGTTGCGCAATTGAATTTCCGCCATGATGCCCCCTGCAAGGATTCGTTTTGCATACGTTTGCAAAACTGTAATATGCACTTATCAATTCTGGCAAGACATTTTTGCATACGTATGCAAGAATGCGCGGAACACCCGACTCACAACGGCTGTAAACCAACCGTAAAACTTGATCGCAATGGTAAATACCGTGACCTTTCAGACAGAAAAAAGCCTTGTCTCTGCATTTCACAACGCGCTGGAAACCGCGACACAGGAAGAAACCTCAAATGTCCTGAGCCAATTCTGCGCCCCTGATTTGCTCTGGCGCGGCTTTCATCCCTTCAACCAGATCATCGGTGCCAACCAAGTTGCCCGGTATTTCTGGCAACCGTTGAAAAGCAGCCTGACACGGCTGCAAAACCGCATAGATATCCTATTTGCAGGGCAAAACTCGCTGCGGGACGATGCGGATGTTTGGGTTGTATCCATGGGGCATCTGATGGGGTTGTTCGACCAGCCGTGGCTGGGCATCCGCCCCACTGGCAAGTTGGCTTTCCTGCGCTATTGCGCATTTTACAAAATTGTCGGTGACAGGATTGTCGAAACGGCAATGTATTTTGATATACCGCATCTGATGGTTCAGGCCGGACAGAACCCCTTTCCACCACAAACGGCGGCGCATCTGGTTCAGCCCGGACCAATGACCCATGACGGTCTGCTATGGAACAAACAACCTGTCGACGAGGGCGAAAAGACCTTAGCAGTCATCAACGCAATGATATCGGATCTCGGCCAATGGGACAGCGGGTTATCTATTGAGGATGAACTGGCCCGAGCCTGGCATGATGACATGATCTGGTGGGGCCCAGAGGGGATTGGCGCGACCTACTCAATCGACCGATACGCAAGGCAACATTCGGGCCCCTTCCGGGCCACTTTCACAGACCGGACAAAAACCAGCCATATCTGCCGTTTGGCCGAGGGGCACTATGGCGGCTTTTTTGGTTGGCCCAATTTCACTGCAATTCCTTCGGGTGGGTTTATGGGAATGCCAGCCACCAGAAAACCCGGTGAGTTCAGGGTGATTGATATCTATCGCCGCGCAGGCGACAAGCTGGCCGAGAATTGGATTTTCATCGACTTGCTGCATTTCTGGAAAGGGCAAGGGGTAGACATTCTGGGCCGCACCACAGGAATCGAAACACCATGAGAATAGATGCGCACCACCATCTGTGGGACCTTACGGCCGTAACCTATCCCTGGCTCATGGAAAAAGGTGCCGTCCGCTTTTTCGGCGACCCAGCCTCGATTCAACGGGACTATCTGTTGCCGGAGTTTCGCGCAGATGCCCAGGCTCAAGGCTTCACCGCATCGGTTCACGTTCAGGTCGGCGCAGCCGATCCTTGGGCCGAGGCGCAATGGGTGCAGTCAGTGGCCGATCAGTCCCCGGATTGGCCGTTGGTTCAGATTGCTTTCTGCGACCTGACTGCTGGTGATTTGAGCGAACAGCTTGACCGCCTCCAAACGTTGCCGTCTGTGCGCGGCGTGCGTCAAATCATTGGCCGCGCCCCGGGAGAGGATGCAAAAACGGGCACGAATGCGCTGCTTCAGGACCCAAGGTTCCTGTCTGGCCTGAGGCAACTGGGCGAGCGCGGTTTGTCCTTTGATCTTCAACTGTTGCCCGAGCTGATGAAACAAACCGCAAGTGTGCTTGCGAAGGCCCCGGATACGCAGATCGCGCTCTGCCATGCTGGCTCGCCCCATGACCGGTCCGCAACGGGGATACAGAAATGGGCGGACGCGCTGACGGCACTGTCGAACCTGCCACAGGTCTATTGTAAGCTTTCTGGCCTCGGGATGTTTGACCACAACTGGAGCGCAGAAAGCGTCTCCCACATCGTTTCGACCTGCTTGTCAAAATTCGGCGCAGATCGTTGCATGTTCGGATCAAATTTTCCGGTTGATAGCCTTTCGTCTACTTACGAAGAGCTTGCTCATCGATATCAACTCCTTATTCCGAGGGAGAACCACATCGACGTTTTCTGCAACTCATCAAGGCACTTTTACTACATCGATTAGGGTAGGACGCACGCGAACTAAAAGGCTTCCGCGTAGTTTCAAGAGTGTCAGCTTTGCAGCCGCAGCGAATGGCCGCTTTCCGCCGATTCTGTTGAAAAACAACGTGTTGCTGACGCAGAAAGTGATGAGCTGAACAGAG
>NZ_WQGH01000013.1:0-96486 GCF_013034585.1 Ruegeria sp. HKCCA5426 | reverse complement strand
GTTGCCCCGGCTGTCAAGAATTTCACGGGCGTGGATGTCGATGATTGTGCTCATTAGGCCGATCCCTGTGGCTGCATTCAGTTGCACGCCTCATAGCATCACGGATTCAAAAGTAAACCGGACCCGTTATCGCTAACACCCGTATTTCCACAGGTTTAGGGCTAACAGCCAATTGTTTGGGCTAACGTGCGACGATCCGTCAGGCGGCAACGGCCAATTCGCGCGCCAAACGACGCTCACGGATAAAAGTATACATGCCAGACAGGATAATCAGAGAGGCCCCGGCAAGTGTCATTACGTCAGGACGTTCGCCGAACATCAGCATCCCCGCAGCAATCGAAAAGACAAGGCGCGTATAGCGGAACGGTGTCAGCGCCGAGGCCTCTCCGATCCGCATTGCCGTTACGATGGCGTAATACGCCAAAACGCCAAAGCCGATCGCACCCAGATAAGGTCCAACTTGTCCGGTCTGCAGCGGAGCGACGGGTTGCGCCGACAAGACCATAAGGGCTGCACCCGCCAGCGCGATCGCCACATAAGCCTGCAACGCCACAACGGACGACGCCACACGCGCATCAAGCTTGCGCGTAATCAAATCGCGCGCAGCGATTGCGACAACGGTTGCCACAACGAAAAGCGATTCGGGCTGAAACCCCGCCAAACCAGGGCGAATAATCATCAGGATGCCGACAAAACCAATTCCGATTGCACTCCACCGCCGCCAGCCGACATGTTCCCCCAGAAACAGCGCGGCCCCCATGGTTACCGCCAAAGGCATGGCCTGAAAGACCGCAGCGACTGTTGACAGTTCCACCAGCGACAATGCCGTGACAAAAGTCACCGCCCCGAATGCCTCGGCCCCTGCCCGCGCCATCGGCAACGGTTGCCATGCCAGCGGATCAAATATGCGCTTTCGGGTTACCAGCGACATACCTGTAAACAGGAACCCGCAGCTTACCCCCAGAACAATCATGATCTGACCGGTAGGAACACTGGTCGACAGGTGCTTGATGAACATATCCTCAAGCGCAAAGGCCGCCATCGACCCGATGATCAGCAAAATGCCGTGTACGTTGTTCATGCGCGTTTCCAAAGAAAGGGGCAGGTAAATGCCAAGCCCTCAGATCAGGAAAACCGTAACATCCCAAACGCCGCAAGCGATATTGCGACGTGTTTCATGAAATCGCGTGCGACTGCCAATCGCGTTTCGTGATGGGTCAGTCCTGTTCCAGCGGAACACCGTACAGTTCTAGCCGGTGCCCTTTCAGCTTGTATCCCAGCTTTGCCGCGATCTTCTCTTGCAGCGCTTCGATGTCGGGGTCTACGAATTCGATGACTTTGCCCGACTGCATGTCGATGAGGTGGTCATGATGATCCCTCTCAGCGTCCTCATAGCGCGCGCGGCCGTCGCCAAATTCCAGACGTTCCAGAATTCCCGCCTCTTCGAACAGTTTCACGGTGCGGTACACGGTAGCTATCGAGATCCCCGAATCCACCTCTGACGCGCGCGCATACAGCTCTTCGACATCTGGGTGATCCTCACTTTGCTGCAGCACATGTGCAATGGTACGGCGCTGACCTGTCATGCGCAGGCCCTTGGCCTCACAACGGGCGATGATCGTATCGGACATGAGTGACCCTCGGGGCTTTTTCGGTTCTCTGTCTTAATACGTCTGTGCGGCTGGCGCCACAGGGGATTTGCATTCTATGCGGCGCGCCGAAGATCAGCCCATATCGGTAAATGATCCGAAGCGATATGCGCTGGCCGAGCGTCATGGACACCATGCAGGATGGCCTCTAACCCGTCGCCCAGCGCAATCCTGTCCAACGCGCCCAGCGGCTGCGCGGCGGGAAAGCTGGGAACTGGTGGCAGAAACCGCATGTCCGGCGCCAGATGATCCAACACCGGCTGCCGCGACCATTCGTTGAAATCGCCTGCCCAGACCGTCGGCATCTGATCGAGATCATCATCGAACCGCCGCAGATGAGTGATCTGCTGACGTCTGGACGCAGGCAACAGGCCCAGATGCATCCCCATAACCCGCAGTGGGCCGATTTGGGTATCAAACTCGACCCGTACCGCGCCCCTAGGCTCTAACCCCGGCAGGTCGTGGTGACCTTTCTGGCGTTCCTGAATTTTATCGCCACGCCAGATGACAGCGTTGCCGTGCCAGCCCAGACTGCCCGCACCGCCCAGATCAACGATCTGCCAACCCGCTTCATCCAACATAAAATGAGGCAGAGCCGCCGGTCGTGGAGGCAGGCGTTTGTCAGCCTCTTGCAACACCACGATATCGGCTTCCATGCTTTCGATCACCTGCAGGATGCGCTGAGGCTGGCGACGAAAATCAAGCCCGACGCATTTCTGGATATTGTAACTCGCAATGCGCAGGGTTGAATGAGTTTGCATTTGGACCTGATCAAACATGTGGACCAAGAGTGCCACGATGGTTGTCAGGTGCAACCCCCCGACGCCCGAATGATGCGCTTATACAGAATTTTGAAGGCGGCCTCGTTCAACAGCCCAAGATTTCCGCGTTTCAAGGCCGGAGATGGACCGACGTAAATGTTCCACTTGATCCTCAGCCAACGTTCCCTCTATCCCGACAACAGGCCAGTGTTGCTTGCCGATTTCCGAGGACGTTTATGACTTCCAACTCAGTTCACACGGACAATACCACTCGCGCCAGCGTCATCCTTGTCATTGGCGGAATGATGTGGGGACTGTATTGGATTCCGGTCCGGTTCTTCTATGACCTTGGCTTGACAGGTCCGTGGCCGGGTATCGCGATGTATAGCTCGGCCCTGCTTGTTTTGATCCCTCTGGTTTGGCGCGAGCGTCTGGCGCTGGCCTTACAATGGCGCAATCTCGCCCTTAGCGGGATGTTCACCGGGGCAGCGTTCAGCCTGTATTCCCTGAGTCTTGTCTACACGGACGTCGTCCGCTCGATCCTTCTGTTCTATTTGACGCCAATCTGGGGGACGATGCTTGGGCTGGCTTTCCTGGGCGAGCGTCTAAGCTGGGGTCGCTTTGCCGGGCTGGTCTGCGGGATCGCAGGGTTGTTCGTTGTGCTGGGCGGCGACGGCTTTGTGCCATGGCCGCAAAACGCAGGCGACTGGCTGGCGCTGGCGTCGGGCATCTGTTGGGCGCTGGGGACCCTTGGGCTGTATCGGGCCAGCAGTATTTCCGTTTCCGGGCAGGTGTTTGCCTTTGTGTTGGGCGCACTGATCCTGTCTTTTCTCAGCCTCGCCCTTATTCGCGGCCCGGTTCTGCCCGCCCTCGCCCAAGGCGACTATCTTTGGGTCCTTCAACTTGCCCTTCTGTCCGCCCTATACACGCTGCCCATGGTCTATATGACGATCTGGCCCGCGACCAAGCTGTCGCCCGCGCGGGTCGGCATCCTGTTGATGAGCGAGGTTGTGGTCGGTATCGCTTCGGCTGCTGCATTTTCGGGCGAACCCTTTGGCTTGCGCGAACTGTTGGGTGCCGTCCTGATCGTCAGCGCAGCAGTCTTGGAAATCGTGCGCAAATAACAACGAACGTTTACGTCCCACAGAATGTCGCATGCACCACTTCGCTCTGAGTCGGCGGGCGTTTGAGGTCGGCCTCATCGGGTTGTTCCTTAAACGGCTGCGCCAGAACCCGGTTCAAGCGATGGAACGGGCCATAGTCACCCTGCACAGCCGCCTCAATCATTTGCTCAACCCTATGGTTACGTGGAATGAGGGCGGGGTTCGCCGCGGCCATGACCGGGATTGGATCGTCTTCCCGCCGTAACCGAGCCTTCCAACCCTCAGCCCATGTGTCAAACGCAGCCGGGTCCGTGAATTGATCGCGGGCTGTATCGCTGCCCAGCGCACGGAACGTATTGGTGAAGTCGGCCTGATTTTGCGCCATTCGTACTAAGAGATCGGTAATCAACCCCTCATCGCCCTCTTCCGAGGTCGACAGTCCCAACTTGGTCCGAAAGCGCGCTTGCCAGTTCTCTTGCAGCAAGTCCGGCATGGCATGAACGATCTCGGTCGCCTCTTCTACTGCGGCCTGCTTGTCCTCGACCTGCTGGATCAGGGCGGTGGCAAGCTGCGCGGCATTCCAAACGGCAATCTCAGGCTGGTTGGAATAGGCGTAGCGGCCCATACGGTCGATTGAGCTGTAGACCGTATTCGGGTGATAGGTGTCCATAAAGGCGCAGGGTCCATAATCTATGGTCTCGCCCGCGATCGAGCTGTTGTCGGTGTTCATAACGCCGTGAATGAAGCCCACGCTCATCCATGCGGCGATCAGTTCGGATTGTTTCTGGACAACGGCGCGCAACAGACCCATTGGCCCTTTGGCCTGAGGGTAGTGCCGTTGAATCGCGTAGTCCGTCAGTTGGCGCAGGCTGTCAAACTGGCCGCGCGACGCAAAGACTTGAAACGTCCCCACACGCAGATGGCTTTGCGCAACCCTTGTAAGCACAGCGCCGGGCATAGGCCCTTCGCGCAGGACAACTTCACCGGTTTCAACCGCAGCCAGCGCCCGCGTCGTTGGAATGCCCAGCGCGTGCATCGCCTCGGACACAACGTATTCCCGCAAGACCGGACCCAGCCAGGCCCGTCCGTCGCCCTGTCGGGAAAACGGTGTTGGGCCCGAGCCTTTGAGCTGAATGTCCCGGCGCACCCCGTCGTTTCCAACGGTCTCCCCCAACAGCACGGCGCGACCGTCACCAAGTTGAGGGTTGTAGTTTCCGAACTGGTGCCCAGAATAAAGCTGCGCGATCGGCTCTGACCCATCGGGCAGCGTGTTTCCCGCAAACGCCTCGGCCATTTCATGCACATCGCCCGGAGTGACGCGCAAAACACGCGCAAGGTCTTCGTTGAACGCGATCAGTTGCGGCGCGCGTACGGGGATCGGAGCCTGCCGTGCATAAAAGCTGTTGGGAAGCCGGGCATAGGTGTTGTCGAACGGGATCATCAGGGTCATGCGGCAAACATATTCCTGATCCGGCCGAATACCATAGCGGATCACGCAAACCCGTGCATAATCATTCGCAACCACGAGGCACCAATGACTGCACAAGACATCATCGACCACCTGAAACTGCAACAACACCCCGAAGGTGGCTGGTTTCGCGAAACCTGGCGCGCGGAAAACGAAGGCCGCGCCACGGGCACCTGCATCTATTTCTTATTGGCAGAGGGCGAGCGCAGCCACTGGCACCGCGTCGACGCGACCGAGATTTGGCTATTCCACGCTGGTGCGCCGCTTATCCTGTCCATCAGCGATACAGATACCGGGCCTGCCGTGGATCACGTGCTGACCCCTGACCTTTCCAAAGGCGCGCCCCAACTGATTGTGCCAAAAGGCCATTGGCAAGCCGCCCTGTCCACCGGGGCTTACACCTTGGTCAGTTGCACCGTGTCACCGGGGTTTGAGTTTGACGGTTTTGAACTGGCCGCCCCCGGCTTTGACATTCCCCGAGGTTGAAGAATGGATCACCGAGCCCTCATAGCCTCGATTCCGCCAGAGGAAAAAGACCGCCTGCAAGAGCGTTCGAACATCGCAGGATTGCGGCACCTTTCCCTATATGTCCTGCTGCTTTTGGTTACGAGTTTAGGCATTGCCTTACGGGTCCCGCTCTGGCCACTTCTGCTGCTGCCTCAGGGTCTGCTTCTGGTGTTTCTGTTTACACTCAGCCACGAGTGCACGCATAAGACGCCCTTTCGCACCGGCTGGCTGAACGACGCGGTTGGTCACCTTGTTTCGGTGCCTACTGCCCTGCCCTTCACGTGGTTTCGGTACTTTCATCTGGCCCACCACAAATGGACCAATGACCCGGACAAAGACCCGGAACTGGACGGCAAACCCAGACCGGAGCGCTGGCCTGACCTTATGATCTACCTCAGTGGCTGGCCGTACTGGAAAGGCATGGCGCTCGTTCTCTTTCGCAACGCGACCGGAAAGATCGACGCGCCCTACCTACCCCAGCGACAGCATCGCGCCATACGGATTGAGGCAGTTATGTTGCTGGGCCTCTATACGCTTGCTGGCATCAGCCTGATCTTCACACCGATCCTGTTCTGGCTATGGCTGCTTCCGGTCCTAATGGGCCAACCATTTCTGCGCCTGTATCTTTTGGCAGAACACGGCCTCTGCCCACCGGTCGCCAATATGCTTGAGAATTCACGCACCACCTTCACCAACCGGATAATCCGGTTTTTGGCGTGGAACATGCCCTTTCACGCGGAACATCATGCGTTTCCGAATGTGCCTTTTCACCAATTACCGTCCCTGCACGGCTGGACGAAAGCCCATCTGCAATCCACCTCGGACGGATATTCTGAGTTTACGGCAGACTACGTGCACGCGCTGGAGCGCTGATCATACCACCGCCAACAAGCGCCCTGACTCCGGTCGTTCCCGGGCACGAGGTCGGCAAACCCTTGGCCACGCGGACGGCGAGATAGGCGAAGGCCTGCGCTTCCAGCATGTCTCCGTCCAGACCCACGGCTTCGACCGGTTCGACCGCGCAGTCGAGGCCCGCGCGCAGCATTTCCATCAAGACCGGATTGCGGCGGCCTCCGCCCGTGACCAGCACGCGCGCGGGGGGCTTGGGGCAATGCTCCATCCCCTGCATCACGCCTGCGGCGCACATGCCCGTCAAGGTTGCCACGGCATCGGAGTCGGACAGTTCCTGCACCAAACCGATCATTTCCGCGAAATCGTTCCGGTCCAGCGATTTGGGCGGCACCTTGTTAAAGAACGGCTCGGCCAGAAACAATTCAAGCGCACCCATCTCAACCGTTCCGCCGCGCGCAACTGCGCCATCCCGGTCCATCGGCAAACCAAGCCGTGTTTGCATTAGGTCATCGACCGGCGCGTTGGCCGGACCGGTATCAAAGGCCAGCAGCGCGCCGGGGGCTTCGGGGCCATCAAAACTGGGGTCCACGTAAGTCAGGTTCCCCACCCCGCCGAGGTTCAGAAAACACAGAGGTTCCTTAGCTCCGATCCATTTGGCACAGGCGAAGTGAAAGAACGGCGCGAGCGGTGCGCCCTCACCCCCCATCGCCACGTCGTCACTGCGGAAATCCCACACGACGGGAACACCCAACGCCTGAGTCAAACCGTCTCCGTCGCCCACCTGCAAGGTTCCCCGCCCACCCGGTTCATGTGCAAGGGTCTGGCCATGAAAGCCGATCAGATCGATCTCATCGAATTCAGACAATGCTTCGGCATGGGCGATGGTCACCAGTTCAGCGGCGGCATCGACTTCGGGACCATGCCAATGGCCCAGCGCAGACCTGAGTGTGGCACGTTCTTCGTCGGAATAAGCGCGATAGCCGCTGGGACCGAACCCCATGATGCGCACCCCGTCGGTTTCGACCACGGCTGCGTCCACGCCATCCAAAGACGTGCCCGACATTGCGCCCAGTGCTTTGACCGTATCCGTCTTGCCTATTACCCGGCTCATGCCTTACCTCTTGCGTCTTTCGCGCCCGTTGGATCAGCGCGTTGGCCACAACCTGCACGGTAACGTAAACACAACGCAAGCCACATAAGGCGCACCGCGTGCATTTCCTGCAAAAGGTGCCTTTTCCTTGCCACCCCCACCGCCTATACACTGCCCCGCAACACAAACCCAAAGGGCACGGATATGACCTACCACCCCAAATCGGATTTCATCGCCACGATGATCGAGCGCGGCTTTCTTGCCGACTGCACCGATTATCAAGGCCTTGACGACGCGCTGATCAGTGGGGTGCAAACAGCCTATATCGGTTATGACGCAACCGCGCAGTCGCTGCATGTCGGTCACCTGATGAACATTATGGTTCTGCGCTGGCTGCAAAAGACCGGTCACAAGCCGATCACCCTGATGGGCGGCGGCACCACCAAGGTGGGTGACCCCTCATTCCGGTCGGACGAACGCCCCCTGCTGGGCCCCGAACAGATCGACGCCAACATCGCCGGGATGCAGAAGGTTTTCGCCAAGTACCTGTCCTATGATGACGGCGACACCAGCGCGTTGATGCTGAACAATGCAGAATGGCTGGACAGCCTGAACTACCTCGATTTCCTGCGCGATATCGGACGGCATTTCTCGGTCAACCGGATGCTGTCCTTTGAATCCGTAAAATCCCGTCTGGACCGCGAACAATCGCTGTCTTTCCTCGAATTTAACTACATGATCCTGCAGGCCTATGACTTCCTTGAGCTGAACCGTCGCTATGGCTGTGTTCTGCAGATGGGTGGCAGCGACCAGTGGGGCAACATCGTCAACGGGATCGACCTGACGCGCCGGGTTCTGGATCAGGAGATTTATGGCCTGACGACGCCTCTGCTGACCACCAGTGATGGCCGCAAGATGGGCAAATCACAGGGCGGAGCGATCTGGCTGAACGGAGATATGCTGTCGCCTTATGAGTTCTGGCAGTTCTGGCGCAACACCACCGACGCCGACGTTGGCCGCTTTCTGAAGATTTTCACAGAACTGCCCGTGGACGAATGCGACTGTCTGGCCGCGCTGCAAGGGTCCGAAATCAACGAGGCCAAAATCCGCCTCGCCAACGAGGTCACCACCCTGCTGCACGGGTCCGAGGCCGCCGCGACCGCGGAAGCCACAGCGCGCGAAGTGTTCGAGAAAGGCGGCGTGGGTGACGATCTTCCGACCCTGACCATCGGTGCGGATGAATTGCCTGCCTCAATCGTGCAGTTGATCGTTAAGTCCGGCCTCGCCAAATCCGGCAAGGAAGCCAAGCGCCTGATCGCCGAAAACGGAGCCAAACTGGACGACGCACCACTGACCGACGCGGGATTGATGATCGACGCAGGTGCGCTGTCATCGCCGATCAAGCTGAGCGCAGGAAAAAAGCGGCACGCGCTGGTGCAACTGGGCTGAACGCTCGATTGAACCGATAGGCAACACAAGAAAACGGCCACCCTATTGGGCGGCCGTAATTTTTTGGAAAGCTGGTTTTGAGGCCTCAGCGTTTCCCGCCGTTGCCGTTTCCGCCACCATTGCCGTTTCCACCGCCTTGGCCGTTGTTGCTACCGCCGTTACCGGTCCCGGGGCCTGAGCCTCCGGTGTTTCCACCGCCATTACCAGAGTTGCCGCTGTTCCCGTTTCCATTTCCGGGGCCACCGTTGCTACCGCCGTTGCCGTTTCCGCCGCCCTGGCCGCCGCCATTGCTGCCACCGTTGCCGTTTCCGCCGCCTTGGCCGTTGTTGCTGCCGCCGTTACCGGTTCCGGGTCCCGAGCCTCCGGTGTTACCACCACCGTTACCAGGATTGCCGCCGTTGCCGTTGCCGTTGCCGGGGCCGCCGTTGTTTCCACCGTTGCCGCCGCCGTCGTTGTTGCCGCCGCCGCCGTCATTGTTGCCGCCGCCGCCGTCGTTGTTGCCGCCGCCGTCATTGTTGCCGCCGCCGTCATTGTTCCCGCCGCCGCCGTCATTGTTCCCGCCGCCGCCGTCATTGTTCCCGCCGCCGCCGTCATTGTTCCCGCCGCCGCCGTCGTTGTTGCCGCCGCCGCCGTCGTTGTTTCCGCCGCCGTTATTGCCACCCGGACCAGATCCCGCTTGATTCCCTTGATCGTCGTTCGGGTTTTCACCCGAATTGGAAGTTGCCCCAATCGACGCCGTCGAGAAATCTGTCAACAATGCGGCCAAAGCGGGGCATTGCTCGCCTGTGACGGCTAAAGTTGCTTCGAAATCCGACCGCCGCTGCAGGCGCTCTATGAAGCTTGGCGTCACTTGCGTACAATCACACAGGGCTTGATAGTCGCCCGCGTTGGCCGCGATCCGTGCCGTTCTTGCGTTGCAAACTTCTGTCGAAGCCTGCGCAGTTGTTGCCATCAACACCCCGACGAACGGGGACACCACCAAGGCTGAAACGCTTGATTTCAGTCTTATCCGCATCATTAATCTCCTTGCGCCCTAAAAACCCAAGTCCTTCAGGATCTTCGATTACAAAGTGGAAGCCGCAGATGAAGCGCGGTTAAGCGCATGCTGAAAATGCGTTAACAAAGGGCTCGCCACCACTCATCACACTCGACCAGAACACCAGTTGTGACGGTTATGGCGCATGGATATACAATATGTACCTGCGCCACCAATCAAATGTGGTCACAATGTGTCAAAATTAAGGAGAGGTTACCGAAATGCAACTACCCTCAACCGGCGCCATAGTCACAGGCGGCGCATCCGGGCTTGGAGAGGCAACCGCTCGGTACTTTGCCGAAAACGGAGCACAGGTCACTATTCTGGATCGTGACGCCGAGCGCGGAAATGAGGTTGCGGCCGAAATCGGCGGGCACTTTGTCGAGACGGATGTGACGGATGAGGCGTCGGTCGCCGCTGCGGTTGATTATGCCGCAGACAAGATGGGCCGGATCACCGCTGCGGTGAACTGTGCTGGCATAGCCGTAGGCATCAAGACGGTTGGGAAAGAGGGCCCTCACCCACTGGACCCATTTCAACGCACGATCGACATTAATCTGGTTGGAACTTTCAATGTTTCGCGTCTTGCAGCCGAACAGATGGCAAAGAACGCACCCGAGTCGGACGGCGCACGGGGCGTGATCATCAACACGGCGTCGATTGCGGCGTTCGATGGTCAGAAAGGCCAAACCGCCTATGCCGCATCCAAGGGTGGCATTGTGGGTATGACGTTGCCCATGGCCCGTGACCTGGCCTCATCCGGTATCCGCGTGATGGCCATTGCACCGGGAATTTTCATGACGCCCATGCTCGCTGGCCTGCCGGAAGAAGTGCAACAGCAACTGGCGGCGGATGTCCCGAACCCTGCCCGCCTTGGCGACCCGCGTGAATTCGGGCGGTTGGCCGGGTTCATCGTCGAAATGGGCTATCTGAACGGTGAAGTGATCCGTATCGACGGCGCCCTGCGGATGAGGTGACCGTCAGACGCCTTCGGCCTTTTCTTCCAGCATCAGCCATTCTTCTTCGGCTGCTGCTAGCTTCTCTTGCCGTTCAACCAGCGCCTCGGTCGCTTTCTGGAACTTGACCGGCTCGCGGGTGAACAAGTCGGGATCGGACATGAGCTCTTCGAGCTTACCGATCTCGGCCTCAAGCCGTTCCATTTCAGCAGGCAGCTTCTCCAGACGGTGTTTTTCGGAAAACGACAGGCCCGATTTGGGCTGATTTTCCTGCTTTACTTTAGGTTTTGAAGGCTTTGTTTTATCGGCCTTCTTTTCAAATACATCACCGCGCTGCGCAATATAGTCGGACCACCCGCCCGCATAGACTGTGGCGCGGCCATTGCCCTCCATCGCGATGGTGGTCGTGGCGACGCGGTCCAGAAAATCCCGGTCGTGACTGACCAACAGAACGGTCCCGTCATAATCGTCCAGCAGTTCCTGCAGCAGGTCTAGCGTTTCCACATCCAGATCGTTGGTCGGTTCGTCCAGCACCAGCAGGTTCGAGGACTTTGCCATCAGCTTGGCCAACAAAAGCCGCGCTTTTTCTCCACCTGACAAGGACTTGACGGCAGCCCTTGCCTGCCGTTCGTCGAAAAGGAATTCCTTGAGGTAGCCGACAACATGCTTGGGCTGGCCGCCCACCATCACCTGATCAGCTTTGCCGGAAACGCGCATCTCGGGGTCACCAGTCAGGCTGTCCCACAGGGTCATTTCCGGATCCAACTGCGCGCGGGTCTGATCAAAAACGGCAACCTCAAGGTTGGTTCCAAGCGACACAGAGCCTTCGTCCGGTTGCTCCTGCCCCAGCAGCATTTTCAGCAGGGTCGTCTTCCCCACTCCGTTGGGGCCGACAAAGGCCACTCTGTCCCCGCGCTGCACCAACAGATCAAAGTTCCGAACGATCTGCTGCGCCCCGAAAGATTTGGCCAGCCCCTTAGCCTCGATCACTTTTCTGCCTGACTTGGGTCCGGCTTCCAGCGTCATCGCAGCCGAGCCCTGACGCTTGATCTGCGCTGCTTTCTCGGCCCGCAGCGCCTGCAACGCGCGAACCCGACCCTGATTGCGCTTACGCCTCGCACTGATGCCTTCGACGGCCCATTTCGCCTCGGATTTGATCAGGCGGTTCAGTTTGTGACGCTGCTGATCTTCTTCTTCCCAGACTTTGTCGCGCCACGCCTCGAATGCTTCAAAGCCCTGTTCTTGCCGCCGAACAACCCCACGGTCGATCCACAGGGTCGCGCGGGTCAAAGCGCGCAGAAATGCACGGTCGTGCGAGATCAGGACATAAGCCGCACGGGTCGACCCCAACTCGCGTTCCAACCAAGCAATCGCCTCGATATCCAGATGGTTAGTCGGCTCATCCAACAGCATCAGGTCGGGCGCTTCGGCCATCAGCTTGGCCAGCGCTGCACGGCGGCGTTCACCGCCCGAGGCTGTCTCAACAGCGCGCGACGGATCAAATTTCAAACCCTCACCCGCGCGTTCGACCTTGTAAAGCTCTCCGGGCTCCAACCCGCTGGAGGCATAATCGCCAAGCGTGGCAAACCCCTCCATCCCCGGGTCCTGCTCCATATAACCCACAGATTTTCCAGGGGGGATGACGATGTCGCCTTGATCGGCCTCAACCAGCCCCGCCATCACTTTCATTAGTGTCGACTTACCGGACCCGTTCCGCCCGACCAGCGCAACGCGGTCGCCCGGCTGAACCACCAGATCCAGCCCCGAAAACACCGGGTCGCCCCCAAAGGTCAGGGAAATACCGGCCATCTGCAACAAAGGAATTCTCGCCATGCCCGCCAGCTAAACCGGCAGGGCCAAGGCGTCAACGGCGATTACCCGACAACCGCGCGCAACAGCCGCTTTCGCGCCGGAGGGATCGCCCTGATCTCAAGCCCGGTAAAGACGTGGAGCGTATTCATGTGGCGATCGACGACAGCGTGATCGCTGACCCAGCCGCCCATCATCAGATAAGTGCGCAGCAACGGCGGCATCCGCAGCATTGCCTTCTTGGCATCGGGCCTGCGTCGCAGCCTTGCGGCAAAGCGGAACACATCGGGCGCCTTCACGCGCGGCAACCAGCGCTTTGGGGCCAGGTGGCGATGTTTCAGCATGGCAAACGCGTCCAGATATTCGGAAGTTTCTGTCCCGGCAAACGATGAACAACCGAACAGCATTTCCACATTGTTTTCGTCCACATAGGCGGTCATTGCCCCCCATGCGACGCGCAGGATATCGGGGTCAGTCCAGTCAGGGTGAACGCAGAATCGCCCCATCTCGACCATACGTCCGGTGAATCCTTCAAGCGCCGAGAGGTCATAGAACTGGGCGGAATAGCTGCGGCTGATCTCGGACCCCTGATCCATCGTTAGCATCCGAAAGCAGCAAACCAATTGCCCCTCGGCGCGCGTATCCTCGACCAGAATATGTGCGCAGAGGGGATCGAAACCGTCCTGATCCACCTGTTCTGTTCCAAAGGCCAGCGTCCGCAGTCCCTGCGCCGCCGCAATATCCTGCGGCGTTCGCGCCAGACGCGCGCGATACCGGCCCTTGCCGAGCAATAGTGCCATGGTCGCACCTCCGCGGTTGCAGACCCGTTTCTTCCTGCTGCGTGACTATCACACTATGTGTGACCATCGTGTGACTGCGACAAGAACTGGCTTCAAATTAATTGGTCGCGCCGGGAATGTTCGCAGGGTTGAAGTTGCCAATGTTGCCAAGCAGTTGACGCAGGAAGCCCCGACCCTCGATACTGGAATCGGTCACGCGGCGATCCAACTGAACGACAACTCCGTCCTCAAGCCCGTAGCGCTCGATGTTGCGGACGACGCCGCGCTGATCAAAGCTGATCGCGACCAGTTGACGTTCGACGACTTCGGGGCGTTTAGGGCCGTAGTGACGGACTTTGGAACGCACATAGTAATAACCGGAATCCCGCACCACGCCGGACGACGTTGGCGCGCCGACGGCTTCGACCACGCTGTCGCGGGTGTCTACGCCGACTTTGATCTCGGCCAGTTCTTCTGGTGTGGGGACATACCCGTGATTCTCGAAAACAGGCGTACACGCACCAGCGACAACCAGACACGCCCCAAATACAAGCGCTTTGGACGCTGGTTTCAACCTGTTCACAACCTTCAACATTCACACCCTCTTGCCTTGGCCCCTTGCGGACCCTATCCGATTACATCAAACCGCAGCCCCGGTTCAACACAGGAAAGGGTCACGAATGAGCAACCAGACTTCTCTGCGGGTCGCAGACCTGCCCCAGAACACGCCAACCGCCTTTGATCTGCGCCCGGATGCCAGATGGCTGGACGTGATCAAAGAGGATCTTGGCCTGCTCGGATTGCGCAAACTCAGCTTCGTGGGCGAACTGCGCGCGCAGGGCAAACGGGACTGGGTCTTGACCGGTAAATTGGGTGCAACGGTCATTCAGCCGTGCGTCGTGACATTGGAACCGGTCACGACTAGGATCGACACGCCAGTATCCCGCATGTTTCTGGCAGATTGGTCAGACCCGGACGAAGAAGAGTTCGAGATTCCCGAAGGCGACGACTCGGAACCTTTGGGAGCAGAGATCGACCCGGCGCAGGTCATGATCGAGGCGCTGTCGCTGGCGCTGCCGCAATACCCGCGCAAGGACGGTGCGGAACTGGAACAAGCCGACTATACTGAACCGGGCAAACAGGCGATGACAGATGAAGACGTCAAACCCTTTGCCGGGCTTGCCAGTTTGCGCGATGCGATGAAAAAAGACGAGTGACACCGCGCAGATTTCCTGTCATAGCACGCCCTCAGAAAAATCGCTTGAACATGTCGAGAATCGCAGTATTTTCGCGCGCTCATCGGAATTTGGGTTGGACATTGCGGGGCTCGTCCCCTAAACGCGCGTCAAACCACGAGAAAAACGAACAATGAAACCCGGCCCACAGCGAATCTGTTGGCCCTTAGTAGACAAAGGTTGAGACCATGGCTGTCCAACAGAACAAAGTTTCCAAGTCGCGCCGCAACAACCGCCGCGCACATGACGCTCTGGTTGCTGCAAACCCGAACGAATGCCCCAACTGTGGTGAGCTGAAGCGCCCGCACCACGTCTGTGCGTCCTGCGGCCACTATGATGACCGTGAAGTCGTCGCTCAGGCCGACGAAATCGACCTGGACGAAGACGCGGCCTAAGCCTTTCTTAGTGCAGGCCAAGGCATGACAGATAAGCCCAAGCACGCCGGACGGATTACCATTTCGGTTGACGCAATGGGCGGAGATTCGGGGCCTGCCACAGTTGTGGCAGGCATTGCGCAATCAGCGAACAAGAACCCCGACATTGCCTTCATCCTGCACGGGCCCGAAGCCCTACTGCGCAAACTTGTCGCCAAACGACGTGTCCTGAATGGGCGCGTCGTTTTTCGTGATTGCCCCGATGTGGTCACGATGGAAGACAAGCCTAGTCAGGTTGTTCGCAACGGCAAGCAGACCTCGATGTGGTCGACGCTGGAATCGGTCCGTCAGGGTGAGGCGCATGGCGCCGTGTCCTGCGGCAATACCGGCGCGCTTATGGCCCTATCCATGATGCGGCTTCGCAAACTGCCGGGCGTGAACCGTCCGGCGATTGCGATTCTGTGGCCTTCTCGCAACCCGCAGGGCTTTAACGTGATGCTGGATGTCGGCGCAGATGTACGCGCCGACGCCAAGGACCTGCTGCAATACGCGCTGATGGGCGCGTCCTATGCCCGCAACGGCATGGCGTTGGAACGACCACGCATCGGATTGCTCAACGTCGGAACGGAAGAGCACAAAGGCCGCGCCGAATTGAAAGAAGCGCATTCGATGATCGCGGACTTCGCGGATCAGGCCAGCTTTGACTTTGTGGGCTTTGTCGAGGGCAGTGACATCCCCGGAGATAAGGCGGATGTCGTTGTAACCGATGGGTTTACCGGCAACGTCGCCATCAAAACCGGAGAAGGTACCGCAAGCCTAATCGGTGACCTGCTGCGCGAGGCGTTCAAGTACTCTCCGTTGTCCCGCCTGGCCTCTGTGCTTGCAATCACTTCGCTGAATCGCCTCAAAAAGCGTATCGACCCGCGCCGTGTGAATGGCGGAGTTTTTCTGGGTCTGAACGGGACAGTGGTCAAGTCACATGGCGGCGCTGACGCGACAGGGGTATCAGCGGCGGTAAAACTGGCCTTCACCTTGGCCCAATCGGGCTTTGCTGAAAAATTGGCGGCACGGGTTGCATCCACAGCCGAGCTTGCACAAGATGCCGCGCACGCACCGCCGAAAGCGGGCGAATAACAAAAAAGGCAGTACCTCAGGATGGCAGGCCGTTCAGTTGTAGTTGGTGTCGGACATTATTTGCCAGAGCGCATTGTTCCGAATTCCGAGTTTGAAAAGACGCTCGATACGACGGATGAGTGGATCAGAACCCGCTCGGGTATCGAACGGCGCCACTTTGCCGCAGACGATGAAACAACGTCGGATATGGCAACCAAGGCCGCCGAAGCCGCGCTGGCAGATGCTGGCCTGACGGCTGACGACATTGATGCCATCGTTCTGGCAACTTCGACGTCGGACCTAACCTTCCCTTCTGCCGCCACCATGGTGCAGTCGCGGCTGGGTATGACCAGGGGTTTCGCCTTTGACGTTCAGGCCGTGTGCGCCGGGTTTGTCTATGCCCTGACCAACGCCAATGCCCTGATTCTTTCGGAACAGGCCAAGCGCGTGCTGGTCATCGGGGCCGAGACATTTTCGCGCATCATGGACTGGACTGATCGGTCGACCTGCGTGTTGTTTGGCGACGGTGCAGGCGCGCTGATCCTGGAGCGTCAGGAAGGCAAGGGAACCTCGGACGACCGGGGCATTCTGGCCACCGATCTAAACTCTGACGGGCGCTACAAGGACCTGCTTTATGTCGATGGCGGTGTTTCCACTCAAACCACCGGCTTTCTGCGGATGAAGGGTAACCAGCTATTCCGCCAAGCTGTTGAACGTTTGACGTCAACTGCCGAAAATTGCTTGGAAAAAGCCGGTTTAGGTCATGAGGATGTGGACTGGATCGTCCCTCATCAGGCAAATATCCGCATCATTCAGGGCACCGCCAAGAAGCTGGGCGTTCCGATGGATCATGTCGTTGTTACGCTTCAGGACCACGGCAATACTTCGGCCGCTTCGATTCCGCTTGCGATGTCAGTGGCAAAGCAACGCGGTCAGTTCAAACCGGGCGATCTGCTTGTGACTGAGGCAATCGGTGGTGGATTGGCATGGGGTTCAGTCATCCTGCGGTGGTAACAGGCGCAAAACGGCTTACACACACGACTGCAATTCATTGATATTGACAGTGAATTTGCCCTGACTCTATGCTTTACCATCAATAGGGGAATAGGCATGGGCGACAAAACACTGACCCGAATGGATCTGAGCGAGGCCGTCTTTCGAGAAGTTGGCCTTTCACGCAACGAAAGCGCGCAACTGGTTGAAAGCGTTCTAAACCATATGTCCGACGCGCTTGTGCGTGGTGAGCAGGTCAAGATTTCGTCGTTCGGCACGTTCAGTGTGCGCGACAAAACTGCCCGTATCGGCCGCAACCCCAAAACCGGTGAAGAAGTTCCAATTCAGCCTCGCCGCGTGCTGACCTTCCGCCCGTCGCACCTGATGAAGGATCGCGTCGCCGCAGGAAACCGTAAATAAGATCAGGACAGCAGGGTCATGAGCAAGTCCCCAGACGCCTTTCGCACAATCAGTGAAGTTGCGGATTGGCTGGGTGTGCAAGCTCATGTGCTGCGATTCTGGGAAAGCCGTTTCAGCCAGGTAAAACCGGTAAAGCGCGCGGGCGGGCGTCGGTACTATCGTCCGAATGACATGCGGCTGCTTGGTGGTATCAAGAAACTGCTGCATGAGGATGGCATTACCATCAAAGGCGTTCAGCGCATCCTTCGGGAACAGGGTATAGCGCATGTCGCTTCGCTGTCGCAGGGTCTCGACGAAACGGCACAACCCGATCCGATCGCTGACAACAACGTTGTTGTTCCATTTGCAACCAAGCCAGCCCCTGCCCAAGAGCAGATTACGCTGGATCTGGAGGCGGCCAAGCCACCTGAACCTGCGCGACCGGAACCGGCTCCGGTCGTCGAAACATCACAAAATGACGCCCCTCAACAATCCGAACCAGAATATCTGGATGAAGCACCACTGATGGGGGGCATTGCGACTCAGGCGTGGAACAGAACGGATTTCGACGACAGTCTGTTGCGCCAAATCGCACCGGTCGCCAAAGAGCTGCGGGCCGTGCTGGATCGAATTGAAAACCGATCGGCGGGATAAGAAAAAAGGCGATGATTTCCTCTTGCCCCTGCCGGGAAAGTCTTTATGAACACCCCAACGTCGGGCTATGGCGCAGCCTGGTAGCGCGTCCGTCTGGGGGACGGAAGGTCGCAGGTTCGAGTCCTGCTAGCCCGACCAAATCACACCGACGTTTATGGCAGACAGGCCAGATCCCGCTCTGGCAACAGGGGGGATCGGAATGACAGGCGTATGTCCAAACCAGCAGATCGAAGGCATGATTGCGCGCGGTGAGATTACCGCCGAGCCCGCGATCATCGACCCGCAGGTGCAGCCGGCCAGCCTGGACTTGCGCCTGGGAACAGTGGCTTACCGCGTACGCGCATCCTTTCTGGCGGGCGAAGGACGCTCAGTCGCCGACCGTTTGGCCGAGTTCGAGATGCACCGGATTGATATCAGCCATGGTGCAGTTCTGGAAAAGGGCTGCGTTTATCTTGTTCCGTTGATGGAATCACTTGCCCTGCCCGACAGCATAACCGCAGTCGCCAATGCCAAAAGCTCGACCGGGCGACTGGACTTGTTGACCCGCACCATCACCGATGGCGGGACCGAGTTTGACCGGGTGCCCGCAGGGTATTCTGGCCCCTTGTATGCCGAAATCTGCCCCCGCTCGTTCTCGGTTCTTGTGCGGCCGGGTATGCGGCTGAATCAGATTCGCTTCCGCGAGGGTCAAGCGGTGCTGAGCGACGCGGAACTGACTGCGCTGCACAATGACTCGCCACTTGTCGATGGGCCTGCCGTCATTCAGGACGGGTTGGGTTTTTCGGTCGATCTGCAACTGCCGGACACCGATCTGGTCGGCTATCGCGCCAAACCGCATACTGGTGTGATCGACCTTGACCGGATTGGAGAATACGACCCACAGGAATACTGGGAGGAGGTGCGTACCACCGATGGCCGCATCATCCTTGATCCCGGTGCGTTCTACATTCTGGTCAGCCGCGAGGCGGTTCATATTCCGCCCATGTACGCTGCGGAAATGGCCCCCTATCTGGCCATGGTTGGCGAATTCCGCGTGCATTATGCTGGTTTCTTCGATCCCGGGTTCGGACATGCCGCTGCTGGCGGCGCGGGATCGCGCGGCGTTCTGGAAGTGCGCTGCCACGAAGCCCCCTTCGTGCTGGAGCACGGGCAGGTTGTCGGACGGCTGGTGTATGAGAAAATGGCCGAAATGCCCACTCAGCTTTATGGAGCGGGTATCGCCTCAAACTATCAGGGACAGGGCCTGAAACTGTCCAAGCATTTCAAAGCAGTCAGCTAGAACTTTATGAAACGGCGCATCTGACGGGTCATCCGCTGCGCCTGCTTCATATTCTGTTTCTGCCGATTGGCGTTCTGTTGCATGTGACGCTCAGCCGTTGGGTCAGCTTTGGCGTTTGGCTGTTTTCCGGATCGGCGCCCCATACGACCTGCCATGTCAAAGCCTTTGTCCACACCCTTACTGACAAGGCGGCGCATAACCTGACGCACAATCATGTCGATCAGTCGATTGGCATTCATCGCTTAACTCCGTCTTCCAGATCCGAACATAATCCTTTGGCGCCGCGACAAAAGGGACGCTCGATCACTCTTCCTCGAACAGTTCGGTCTGATCTTCGTCATCTTCGCCATCCTGCCCTTCCCCCAAGGGCATTGCACCCGGTGGTGGTCGGTTTTCCAGAAGGCCCGCAGCGCGCAATTCCTTGAGCCCTGGCAGATCGCGCGCATTCTCCAGACCGAAGTGGTCCAAGAATTGCGGGGTCACAACAAAGGTCACCGGACGCCCGGGGGTCATGCGGCGACGGCCCAGCCTGATCCACTCCATCTCGAGCAACTGATCAATGGTGCCGCGTGAAACGGAAACACCACGGATTTCCTCAATCTCGGCCCGTGTACAGGGTTGATGATACGCGACAATCGCCAATGTCTCGATTGCGGCACGGCTGAGTTTCCGCGTCTCGACCGTTTCCTTTTGCATCAGGAAACCCAAGTCGGGCGCTGTGCGAATCGCCCAAGCCTCGCCCACACGGACCACGCGGACGCCGCGCCCTTCGTATCGTTTATGCAGCAGTTCAACAGCTTGCGCCGCGTCGCTGCCATGGGGCATCCGGGCCTCAAGATCGGCAATCGTCACCGGTTCGGCGCTCGCGAACAGCACAGCCTCGACCATCCGCTCCTGTTCGGCCAACGGCGGGGCCTCGAACAGGGTGCCGGTGCCTTCGTCTTCGGGGGCGTCAGTCACGTGTTTCGGTCCTCTTACGCAGGTGGATCGGAGCAAAAGTCTCGCTTTGCTTGATCTCCATATGTCCTTCTTTCACCAGCTCCAGCGAGGCCGCAAAGGTCGCAGCCGTGGCCGAGCGTCGGCGCACTGGATCCGCATCCCAGCCATCGGGCAGGTAAGTCTCCATATCCGTCCATGTCCCGGCAAAACCGATCAGCGGGCGCATCCGTTCCAGCGCCTGCTCCATCGTGAAGACGGCGTCGCGGTCCATGACAAAGGGGCGGAACTCATCCCGGGTGCGGATACGGGCATAACCCTGCATCAGATCCAACAGCGTGGCCGAGTACGTCACGGTACGGATACGCGTGATATCCTCGCCCTGCCCGCGTTTGAAGAAATCGCGCCCCAGTTGGTCCCGCGCCATCAGACGGGCGGCGGCGTCGCGCATCGCTTGCAGGCGTTCCAGTTGGAAAGCCAGATGGGCGGCCAGTTCCTCGCCCGACGGTCCTTCGTCATCCGGGTCGGGTGGCAGTAAAAGGCGGGATTTCAGAAAGGCCAGCCACGCGGCCATGACCAGATAGTCCGCCGCCAGCTCGATACGCAGCGCACGCGCCTTTTCGACAAAGGCCAAGTACTGCTGCGCAAGAGCCAGAACCGAGATCTTCCGAAGATCAACCTTTTGCGTCCGCGACAGGGTCAGCAAGACATCCAACGGGCCTTCAAACCCGTCGACATCAACGATCAGGGCTTCGGCCGCAAGGCGATCCGCGACCGAGACCCGGTCTTCGCTGAAAAGGTTATCGTTCATACACCTGCCCGCCCATTAGGGCAGATAGTTCAGCCTCAGCCGCAGGGATGTCAAGTTCCGCTGGCTTCTGCCGCATCGACAGCGCCTTTTCCGCTCGGGATTGTGCCCGGTCGGTCATGTCTCCGGCGGCCTCCAGTACGCGTGCCCGGGCGTCGAACGATCCGTTACAATGCAGAACGACGTCACACCCGGCGTCCAGCGCCTGACGCGCGATATCCTCTGGCGCGCCGCTCAGAGCTTTCATCGAGATGTCGTCAGTCATGATCAGCCCGTCAAAGCCAATTCGGTCGCGGATCAGTTGGATCATCACGGATGAAATCGTCGCTGGCTGGGGATCAATCTGATCATAGACCAAATGAGCGGTCATACCCATCGGCAGGTCGTTCAAAGCGCGAAACGGGGCAAAGTCGTCGCGGTCCAACGCATCCAAAGGCAAATCCACGTGGGGCAGATCATGATGGCTGTCCATGGTTGAAAGACCATGGCCGGGCATATGCTTGATCACTGGAAGCACACCACCATCAAGATGCCCTTTGGCGACGGCGCGCCCAATTCTGGAAACCTGATCCGGATCGGAACCATAGCAGCGGTTTTGCAGGAAAGGATGAGTATCCTCGCGCGCCAGATCGACCATAGGGGCACAGTTGCTGTCGATCCCCAGCTCGAATAATTCCTGCGCGATCAGCCGATACCGCAGATACATTGCACGCTCAGCCTGTTCGCCAGAACGTGTGGTGTGATCCAGTGGCGGCATCCATTCGCGGGCGATTGGGCTTCGAAGGCGCTGCACGCGGCCACCTTCCTGATCAATGGTAATAGGACAATTGCGGCCCACCGCCTCTCGGAAGTCGTCACATAGGGCGCGTACCTGATCAGCCGTGTCGATATTGCGGGCGAACAAAATGAACCCAAACGGGTTCATCTCGCGGAACAGGCTTTTTTCTTCATCCGACAGGCGCAGGCCTTCTGCGTCAGTGATTGCAGCGCCAAACGTCAACGGGCGGCAACCGGGATGCAGTCAGCGCCTTCCGCCTGGAGGGCCGCGCAGAATTGACGCGAGTCGCTCAGGTCATCGAACCCCAATACACGAAGCCGGTAAAAGGTGCGCCCACCGCTTGAGGTTTTCTGTATAACACGCTGTTTTCCTGCCATATATTCGCCAAATCGGCCGTTCAGACGATCCCATTCGGTGCGGGCCACATCAGAACTTTCATATGCACCAAGCTGGGCAAGGCGCGTTCCCTTTGACAGTGCGTCGGGGTCCACATCCAGACCAACCGCCGCTTTGACGGCTGTGTTGATTGCGTTCTCGGTTGTACTGTTCGGTGTAATCGCCGCCGGTGTCGTCCGCGCCGGGCGCGTAATCGGGCGCAGCGAACGCCGGACGCCGGGCAAGGCCGCCAATTCCGGGTCGGGTAGCTGCGCCGCCAGATCGGCGGGGTCAATCGCAGGCTCTTCTTCCGGGATAACCAGCGATGCCAGTTGCACGCCCTGCTCTGCCGGGGTGTCGGTTGCAGTATTTTCATCTGCAAGTTCTGCAACCAACGCGTCCACCGCGCTCTGGCGCATTTGGGCAGCTTCCTGATCAGAAATCTCTTCCTCAACCAGATGCACGGCTTTGGTCGGCTTCAACGCTTCGACCGGTGTGTCTTCATCAGCAAGCGAAACCGGGCGCGGAGCAAGGATCAGTCGATCCGCAGGCGGTGCAGCCGTTCCAACCGCAGCAACAGCATTGACGGCCAATCCCTGATGATCCGCCGGAGTTCCGCCGGGGTTTTCCGGCTGAATTCTCATCGGCCCTTCCAGAGCGCGCACAACGGGCACACCACTCACGTCCCGCATTACAAGCTTGTAACCCCAGATGCCGATACCTGCGACCAAAGCCAGCGACGCGACTGCGCCCAGCGTATTTACGATACGCCCCAACCCCGCTGTCTGCGGTGCCGCTTCATATTCCAGCATGTCATCGGAATATTCGGACCCATCCTGAGGATGCGGTTGATTCGTGTAATGCATCTGCTCGGGGCGCATTTGCCCCGAGTAATCGTAATTCGCCATGTCCGCCTCACTGCCCGTTTCGCGCCAGAAAGTAAGGCGCGCGGGTCATTTCTTGCCTACCTCGTACCGGCGGTTCGGGCGATATTTGTTACCGCATCTCCTGCGCCGGAGTAACGCCAAGAATACCCAAGCCCGCTGAAATCACAACAGAAACGGACCGAGCGAGTGCGATTTTTGACTGACTTGTGTCAACATCGCCATCCTGAATGAACCGAAGCTGAGTTTCGTCGTTCCCCTTGTTCCACAAAGCGTGAAAATCCCCAGCTAATTCATACAGATAGAAGGCAACGCGGTGCGGTTCGTTGGTTCGCGCGGCAATTTCGACCAGACGTGGCCATTCGGCCAGCTTCTTGGCAACAGTCAATTCCGAAGCATGATCAATCTTGCTCAGGTCCGCGCCTGCAAGGGCGGTATCATCGGCGTCAATCCCGGCCTCAGCCGCGCGACGCAGAACGCTCATGACGCGGGCATGGGCATATTGCACGTAGAACACAGGGTTCTCTCGGCTTTGCTCCAGCACCTTGTCGAAATCGAAATCCAAAGGCGCGTCGTTCTTGCGGGTCAGCATGACAAACCGGGTCACATCCGGCCCTACCTGATCGACCACGTCGCGCAGGGTCACAAAATTCCCTGCCCGTTTGGACATCTTGAACGGCTCGCCATTCTTCCACAGCTTCACCAACTGCGTCAGCTTGATATCCAGCGGTACCTTGCCATCGGACAGCGCTGAAACGGCGGCCTTCATACGTTTGACATAGCCGCCGTGATCCGCGCCAAACACGTCGATCAGCGCGTCGAAACCGCGGGTTACCTTGTCATAGTGATAGGCGATATCGGGCGCGAAATAGGTCCACGCGCCATCGGATTTCTTGACCGGACGGTCGACGTCATCGCCATGCTCGGTCGATTTGAAGAGGGTTTGCTCGCGCGGTTCCCAATCCTCGGGCTTTTTACCCTTGGGCGGCTCCAGAACGCCTTCATAGATCAGGCCCTTGTCGGTCAGCGCTTGCAGCGCAGATTCAATCCGGCCCGTGCCATAGAGCGACTTTTCCGAGAAGAACACGTCCATCTCAACGCCCAGCGCCTTCAGGTCTTCGCGGATCAGGTCCATCATCGCGTCGGTGGCAAAGTTGCGCAGATCGTCCAGCCATTCGCTCTCGGGCTTGTCGATCAGGCTGTCGCCGTATTTCTCTTTCAGCGCTTCACCGATCGGGATCAGATAGTCACCGGGGTATAGCCCCTCGGCGATCTCGGGGCTCAGGCCATTGGCCTCGCGATACCGCTCATAAGCGGACCGTGCCAGCACATCCACCTGCGCCCCGCCATCGTTGATGTAATACTCGCGCGTCACGTCGTGGCCGGAATAGGCCAGCAGGCTTGCCAAAGCATCACCGAACACAGCCCCCCGCGTATGGCCCACATGCAGCGGGCCGGTCGGGTTGGCCGAGACATATTCTACGTTCACCTTCTGCCCGGCCCCCATGGTCGAGCGGCCATAGTCAACACCCTTTTCAAGCACAGCAGCAAGCACGCCCTGCCAAACCGAAGATGCAAGCCGCAGGTTCAGGAAACCCGGCCCGGCCACCTCGGCACTGGTGATCCGATCGTCGGCTGCCAGTTTCCCGGCCAACACCTCGGCAATGTCGCGCGGCTTCATCTTGGCCGGTTTCGCCAGCACCATCGCCGCGTTCGTGGCCATATCGCCATGCGCCGCATCACGCGGAGGTTCAACCGCCACGTTGTCGAAGTTCAACCCCTCGGGCAGAGCACCTTCGGACTGCATCTGCGCCAGCGCGTCCAACACAAGGCCGCGGATCTCGGAAAACAGGTTCATTTCGGATGTCCTTTTGCTTGCCCGGCGGTTTATCACGCAACACAGCAAGGTCAATGGATGCCTAAAGTTTGACCTTGGTTTGGACGCAATCCTCGCTACAGTCGGCCCGAAACGTCCAATCGGAGTCCATTCATGCGCCTTGCATTGCCCCTGACCCTGCTTTTGTCCTCAGCTCTGCCCGCCTTGGCCGAGATGCCAGCACCCCAAGGTCATGTGCTGGTGACACTGGGCGGCGCAGTAAGCGTAACAAACCTGCCCGCCCGGGGCGAAAACGACGGCGGCCTTCTTGGGTTTCTTGAAGTGACCCATGATGGGGCTGCAGGCTTTGATGCCGCCTTGCTGGACAGCCTGCCTCAGGTCAAGATCTCCATCCCCTACGGCCCGCCCGAACATCAGCGCGACTTTACCTTCAGTGGCCCCCTGTTGTCAGAGGTCATGACAATGGCTGGGGCCGAAGGCAAAACCGCACGCCCCATGGCGATGGACGGGTATCAGGCGGAAATCCCGTGGGACAGCATTTCGACTTACCAACCCATATTGGCCACCCACGCCGATGGCGCACCGATGGGCATTGGCGGATACGGCCCCACCATGATCGTATTCCCGCCTTCACAGAACCAGGACGTCGCCGACGAGCAAGCCGGTCAACAGGTCTGGGCATTGGCTTACATCGAGGTTGAGTGAGCCGCAGTCAAAGGTTTACCCGTCAGCCGTGCATGATCCTGAATCGCAAACCGGTCCGTCATTCCTGCGATGTAATCTGACACGATCCGCGCCAGAGAGGTCTCATCAGCCGCAGCCTCGATATCTGCATGCCATCGTTCGGGCATCTGCTTGGGGTCGTTCAGGTAAATTGGGAACAGTTCTTCTACAATCCGGCTGACTTCGGCGCGCACCTCCATCACCGAAGGCGCTCGATACATTCGGGTGAACAAAAACGCCCGGATTTCTTTCAACTGCGCCCATAGCCCGTCCGAGAACCGGACAACTGGGCGGCCCAGATCGCGAATTTCTTCCACGGACTGCGCCCCTGACTCGGCGATCAGCATCGCAGAGGTGTCGATGACGTCCGACACCATCACGCCAAACACACGCCGCAAAGCCTCATGCCTGCGCCGGTAGGGATCAAGCGTTGGGTATTTGCGATCGACCCCGGCATAACACTCACCCACGATTGGCAGGCATTGTATTTCCTCATCGGTGAACAAGTCAGCCCGCAGGCCATCCAACAGGTCATGGTTGTTATAGGCGATATCGTCCGAAAGGGCGGCTACTTGTGCCTCGGCGCTGGCGTGGGTGTGCAGTTCCAGATCGAACGCCTCAGTGCATTCAGCCAACGCCCAGGGCAACGCGCCCGATACGGGGCCGTTGTGCTTTGCGATCCCCTCCAACGTCTCCCACGTCAGGTTACAACCATCGAACTCGGCATAATGCCGTTCCAATTTGGTGACGATCCGAATGGCCTGCGCATTGTGATCAAACCCGCCATAAGGCTGCATGATCGCGTGCAATGCGTCCTCACCCGTGTGCCCAAACGGAGTGTGACCCAGATCATGGGCCAAAGCCACTGCTTCGGTCAGTTCCGGGTTCAACGCCAAAGCCCCGGCAATGGTCCGCGCCACCTGCGCGACTTCAATGGAATGCGTCAATCGCGTGCGATAGCTATCCCCTTCATGCTCAACGAAAACCTGCGTTTTGTGTTTGAGCCGTCGAAACGCGCTAGCGTGAATGATCCTGTCCCGATCCCGCTGAAAGCATGAACGGAAACTGCTTTCTTCCTCTGGCACCAGACGCCCTCGTGCGCGCGCTGGGTCAGATGCAAAACCTGCTCTTTCCAAAGGTCTTGTCCTTGTCGCCTGCCATTGCGTTTTCTATATGGTAGAGTGAGAAAGAAATAAACCTTTGGAGTGCGGCATGAATCTGCCCCCAACAGTCACTGAACGCGCCTTTGAACGTCTGGCCGAAATCGGCGCCGCCGATCAAGGACAAGCTTTACGCGTCGCGGTGGAAGGCGGCGGCTGTTCCGGGTTCCAATACGAAATTGCACTGGATGAGCCGAAGGATGACGACCTCATCCTTGAAGGCAAAGGTCAGAAGGTCATCGTTGATTCTGTTTCTCTGCCGTTTCTGGAAAACGCCGTCATAGATTTTACCCAGGAACTGATCGGCGCGCGGTTTGTAATCGACAATCCCAACGCCACTTCATCATGTGGCTGTGGTACGTCTTTTTCGATGTAATCGCCGGTGGGGGCTTTGCCCCCACACCCCCAGGATATTTTCAGCCAGATGAAGCAGGGATCCGCTCTCCGACCCTTCCGCCGGAGAGCTTCACCTGGCGCGGCCATCGGCGTCCCCGCCTGTTCCGCACGGCACTAATCGCAGAAATTGGTTAACGATCCGTTTCTTCATCTGGCTTAAAATATCCCGGAGCGCGAGGCAGAGCCTCGCATCCCTCGCCCTCCGACTTGCCGATGGGTTCATTCTGCGCAATAGGTTGCCAAAGGCTTCGGAGGATCGCGTATGAAAATCGCCACGTTCAACATCAACGGCATAAAGGCGCGGGCCGAAGCTCTTCCACGCTGGTTGGATGACGCTCAACCAGACGTTGTGCTGCTGCAAGAGATCAAATCTATTGACGAAAACTTCCCGCGCGAAATGTTCGAGGATCGCGGCTACAACGTCGAAACCCACGGCCAGAAAGGCTTTAATGGCGTTGCGATCCTATCCAAATTCCCTCTGGAAGATGTGACTCGCGGATTACCCGGTGATAACACCGATGAGCAGGCCCGTTGGATAGAGGCCACGGTTGTCGGGAAGAAAGCGTTACGCATCTGTGGGCTGTACCTGCCGAATGGAAACCCTGCCCCCGGGCCAAAATACGAGTATAAACTGGCTTGGATGGAACGCCTTTACCACCGGGCGCAAGAACTGATTGCCAGTGAAGAACCCGCGTTGATGGCAGGTGATTACAATATTATTCCGCAAGCTGAGGACGCAGCACGCCCCGATGCCTGGCGTGAGGATGCCCTGTTTCGACCCGAAAGCCGTGAGGCATTTCGAAAAATCTTGAACCTTGGATTTACCGAGGCGTTCCGTGCGCGAACTCAAGGCCCAGGACATTATTCATTTTGGGATTATCAGGCAGGCGCGTGGAACCGGAATGACGGAATACGCATCGACCACTTTCTACTGACGCCCCAAGCAGCCGATCTGATGCGGGATTGTCAGATCGACTCGGACATTCGTGGGCACGAGAAACCATCTGACCACGTTCCGGTGTGGGTAGAACTCGACCTCTGAAGGGCTAGCTGGTCGCGTCGTAGCTGTAAATCCATTCATATTTGCGGGCCAGTTTTGGACCCGCAACCTTCAACGCCATTTGCGCGGCCAACCGCATTGGTCCGCGCAAATGAAAGTTTCGAGCGTTGGAACCGGCCGCTGCAACGACCTTGCGCGCTCTGGACCGGCGTAGCGTCTCATAGGCCTGCAGCGCCTGCGACACGTCGGATTGTTCGTCGAATGACCGGGCTAATATCCAAGCATCCTCTAAGGCCAGACACGCCCCTTGTGCCATGAACGGCAGCGTTGGATGCGCAGCGTCGCCCAACAGAGTCAGACGTCCGTCTTGCCAATTTTCGGCAACAGGGCGTAGGAACAAGGCCCACAGATGGGTTTCTGTCACCTTCTCGAATAGATCGCGAACGCCGCCCCCAAAATCCGAAAAACGCGCACGCAAGTCTTCTGGGTCGCCTTGCAGCCGCCATCCTTCCTGCTGCCAGTCCGACCGCTCTTCGACTGCAACGATGTTCATCAGGGACTGATCCCGCAATGGATAGATCACCACGTGACGCCCCGGCCCCATCGTCAAAGACGCGCGCGGAACGTTGTCTTGTGAGGACCACGGGATCGTTGCGCGCCAGGCGACTTGGCCCGTGAATTGCGGTATTTCGGCCCCGTTCAGGATCGGGCGGAGAATACTGCGGCCTCCATCACTTGCTATAGCGCACTCGCATCGCAGGCGCTCGCCATCGTTCAGTACGACTTCAGCCTCGGCCGGGTGCTTTGTGACGCTCGAAACCCGAGCGCCCAATCTTATCCTCACGCCAGCACGCACCGCTTCGCTGTGCAGAATGTCCAGAAGATCAGCGCGGTGAAAATAATAAGTTGGACCCGATGCCGGGCCCGGAAGGTGGCTGATCACGCGGCCGTTTCGATAGTCCCTAAGGGTTGTGCCTTGCGACAACTGCCCGATCTCCAGCGATTTGCCTGCAACACCCAGTGCACGCAGAACGGCCACGCCATTGGCGCTGATCTGAAGCCCCGCGCCGACCTCTGTCAGCGCTGGCGCCTGCTCAAGCACCGTAACATCTGCCCCGCGCTGCCGCAGCGCCAATGCACTGGCCAGGCCGCCTATTCCGCCGCCGATCACAACAAAACTGAGACCGTCAATATTCATGTTCAACGCTTAACGCAAAAACGCCGGAGCGACAGGCCCCGGCGTCTGAGATTATTGAATTCTTCAGCGATTAATCGTCGCGGTGGACTTTCTCGCGTCGCTCATGACGCTCCTGCGCTTCCAGCGTCATTGTTGCAATCGGACGCGCATCCAGACGCTTCAACGAGATCGGATCACCGGTCATCTCACAATAGCCATACTCGCCTTCGTCAATCCGGCGCAGGGCCGAGTCGATCTTGGCAACCAGCTTGCGCTGGCGGTCACGGGTACGCAGCTCCAGCGCGCGGTCGGTTTCCTCGCTTGCGCGGTCGGCAACATCAGGGATGTTTCGGGTGTTGTCTTGCAGCCCCTCAATGGTATCACGGCTGCCTGCCAAAAGTTCGCTTTTCCAGTCCAGCAACTTACGGCGAAAATACTCCAGTTGCTTGTCGTTCATAAATGGTTCGTCTTCGGCTGGACGATAATCTTCGGGCAGAAATACTTCCTGCTTCATTTTTGCTCCCTCGGTGTGGCCTGCAACGCCGAGTGCTCTCTCTTCACCAGACATGAGGCATTCCCTTCTGCGGAGCGTTTATCTGACGGCGCGAGGATTGTCACTATGCAAACGTGTCGGCGGCGCCGTGTGACCCTGTGTCGTCTAAATATGAGACATAAAACAACAAAACGTTGTTTTTCTGTGAAACTCACCGGGCGACTTCGTGGCGTAAGTTAAAAATTTTCCACGACCTGAAAGGCACCGAATCGTGCCAAGCATTTAAGTTGCTTGGAAATTTGGCGGCACGCGACGCTGCGACCTGCCTTGTCAAAATTCCTGTGCCGCGATAACCCCATGTTGCAATTACCGCGCGACACTTGATGAGGGGCCGATGACCGCACGATTCCAAGGAACAGCAGAATATGTTGCCACTGACGACCTAACGATTGCGGTGAACGCCGCCGTGACGCTGGAACGTCCGCTGCTGGTCAAGGGCGAGCCGGGCACAGGCAAGACTGAACTGGCCAAACAAGTCGCCGGGGCGTTGGGCCTGAAGATGATCGAGTGGAACGTTAAATCGACCACGCGGGCGCAGCAGGGTCTGTACGAATACGATGCGGTAAGCCGTCTGCGCGACAGCCAGTTGGGTGACGAGCGGGTTCACGACGTGTCCAACTATATCCGCAAGGGCAAACTGTGGCAGGCGTTTGAAGCCGATGAAAAGGTCGTGCTGCTGATTGATGAAATCGACAAGGCCGATATCGAATTTCCCAACGACCTGCTGCAGGAACTCGACAAAATGGAGTTCCACGTCTACGAGACTGGCGAAACGATCCGGGCCAAGAACCGCCCTATCGTGATCATCACCTCGAATAACGAAAAGGAACTGCCCGATGCGTTCCTGCGCCGCTGTTTTTTCCACTACATCCGGTTCCCCGACGAAACCACGATGCGCCGTATCGTCGAAGTGCACCATCCCGGTATCAAAGACGGGCTGCTGACCACCGCCCTGACACAGTTCTACGAAATCCGTGAAACGCAGGGGCTGAAGAAAAAGCCGTCGACCTCCGAGGTACTGGACTGGCTCAAGCTGCTTCTGGCCGAGGATCTGACGGCCGAGGACCTCAAGCGTGACGGTGCCAACGCTCTGCCCAAGCTACACGGCGCGCTGCTGAAAAATGAGCAGGACGTGCATTTGTTCGAACGTCTGGCGTTCATGGCCCGCAGCAAACGCTGAGAGATGTGAAGTTCCGCTGATCGACGCTTGCCTTATAGAAGGCCGGGTGTCAGCATCAGCGCAGAGGCGCCCGGGTCTGTCCGGGCGCTTGCTCACGTTACGAATGGGACATGTTGCTTGCCTGATACTCTTACAATTCGCGCATTGCGGCACGAAGATCTCCCGGAATGGCAAGAGATGTGGCACGACTATCTGGCGTTCTATGAAACAACTGTTTCAGCCGAGATTTACGACAGCACCTTTGCACGTCTGCTGGCGGACGATCCGCACGATTTTTCCTGTTTCGTCGCCGAAAAAGACGGCCACCTGTTGGGCCTAACCCACTACCTTTTTCACCGCCACGCGTGGAAAGTGGAAAGCGTATGTTATCTGCAGGACCTCTTTGCCCGACCAGAGGCGCGTGGGACAGGTGTGGGACGGGCCCTGATTCAGGCCGTTTATGACGAGGCCGACAGAGAGGGTGCTCCGTCCGTTTACTGGCTGACACAGGAATTCAACCATACGGCGCGCAAGCTGTATGACCGTATCGGCAAGGAAACGCCCTTTATCCGGTATCAACGCCCATGATGCGATGGGCGGTAATCCTTTTTGGGCTTGCCCTGGTCGGGTGTACTGCGGTTCCCCCGCCCCAACCGCCGACACGTGTGAACGCGGTTGAAGAAATCCTACCGCCGGTCAAGGCCTTCACGGCGTCGTACCCCACCGCCCCATCGCGGTCGAACACCAATATCGCGTCGGACTTCATCAACCTGCATTTCGCGTTGGAAAGCGGCACCCCGCTGCCCGTGTTGACGCGGTTCGAAGGACCGGTAACGCTGCGTTTGACGGGCACACCGACCCCGTCCATGCAGCGTGATCTGACCCGGCTTCTGACCCGTCTGCAACGCGAGGCCAGGATTGACATCCGCCAGATTTCAGAGGGTCAGGCCAACATCACGGTCGAGGCCGTCAGTCAGGACCAGATTCACGATATTCTGCCGAACGCGGCCTGTTTCGTTGTCCCCAACTCATCCAGCTTTGAAGAGTACAGCCGCGATCGCCGCAAACGGAAAAGTAGTTGGACCGCCTTGCGCAACCGGGAACGGATAGGAATTTTCATACCATACGACGTCAGCCCGCAGGAAAAACGGGATTGCCTGCATGAAGAGATCGCGCAAGCACTGGGGCCGCTGAACGACCTGTATCACCTGCCAGATTCCGTCTTTAACGACGACAACATCCACACCGTTCTGACCGGTTTCGACATGTTGATCCTGCGCGCAACTTATGCCCCCGAACTGCAAAGCGGCATGACGCGTGAACAGGTCGAGGCCGCCATCCCCGGTATCCTGTCGCGGCTGAACCCGCGCGGGGATGCGATCCAACCGCAACCCATCACTGAAACCCCGCGCGAGTGGGTCAACGCCATTCAAAAATCCGTCGGTCCGGGGCCCGGATCGCGCAAACGCTTTCGCGCCGCGCAAAAGGCTGCGCTGATTGGTCAGGAACAAGGATGGACGGACCACCGCCGCGCCTTCCCCTATTACCTGATGGGACGCATGGTGCAGTTCGACGATCCGCAGCAGGCTTTGCTGCACTATGACGTCGCCCTGCAATTTCTCCGCGCCAACCCGGGCACCGAGGTACACCGCGCCTATGTCACGACCCAAACCGCCTCTTACGCGCTGGCGCAGGGGAAGGGTTCCGAGGTTCTGCCCGAGTTGGACAAGGCCATCGACGTGATGACACGCGCTGAGAATGCTTCGCAACTGGCCACTTTGTTGCTGCTGAAGTCAGAAGCGCTCAGTCAGACTGGGCGGCTTACGCAGGCACGCTCCGTCAGGCTGGACAGTCTGGGATGGGCGCGCTACGGCTTCGGCTCAGAAATCGTGGTCAGGTCGCTGGTGCAGGACGTTGCCGAAGCCCCTGCAAACAACAAAGGCGGGTAACGCATGGTAGTGGTTCTGGGCATGGCAATCCTTGGGGCTATCCTTGGGGCATTGACCGCGCGCAAGCGCAACGGCAGCACGGCGGATATTGCCCAATACGCATCAGGTTACGGCATTGCCTTTGCCTTGGTCGGCCTTGTACTTTCCCTCATCCTTGTTCGTTTGGTGGTTTGAGCCATGTTCCTGCCCTTCTTCGAAAATCTCCGCAAAGCCGGTATTCCCGTTTCACTCCGCGAGTACCTCACTTTTCTGGAGGGTATGAAAAAGGGCCTCGCGACCTATGACGTCGAGGCGTTCTATTATCTTGCCCGCGTGTCGATGGTGAAAGACGAACGCAACATCGACAAATTCGACCAGGCATTTGCCGCAAGTTTCAAAGGGCTGGAAGAAATCAGTTTTGATCAGGTTTTGGAAGCCGTCGACATCCCGGCCGAGTGGTTGGCGAAGATGGCCGAAAAGCACCTGTCAGACGAAGAAAAGGCCGAGATCGAGGCACTTGGCGGGTTTGACAAGCTGATGGAAAAGCTGCGCGAGCGGCTCAAGGATCAGGAAGGCCGCCATCAGGGCGGCAACAAGTGGATCGGCACCGCAGGAACATCACCGTTCGGGGCCTATGGCTATAACCCCGAGGGCGTGCGTATCGGCCAGAAGGAAAGCCGCCACCAGCGTGCGGTCAAGGTCTGGGACAAGCGTGAATTCAAGAACCTGGATGACACGGTTGAACTGGGAACTCGCAATATCAAGGTGGCCCTGAAGCGCCTGCGCCGTTGGGTCCGCGAAGGTGCGGCGGATGAGCTGGACTTGGACGGCACCATCCGCGCCACGGCCGAGCACGGCTATCTGGACGTCAAAACCCGGCCCGAGCGTCACAATGCAGTCAAAGTCCTACTGTTTCTGGACGTAGGCGGATCAATGGACCCGCATATCAAGGTGGTCGAAGAACTGTTCTCGGCTGCGCGGACCGAGTTCAAACATCTGGAATACTACTACTTCCACAATTGCCTGTACGAAGGCGTCTGGCGGGACAATGTACGTCGTTGGGACCAACAAACCCCGACCCACGAGGTGCTGCGGACCTATGGCCCGGACTACAAGTGCATCTTTGTCGGGGATGCATCCATGAGCCCGTATGAGATCGCCTATCCTGGCGGCGCGAGCGAGCACTGGAATCAAGAACCCGGTCAGGTCTGGCTGCAACGGGCCCGCGAACAGTGGGCATCGCATCTTTGGATCAATCCGGTGCCCGAAAAGTATTGGCAGTACACCCACTCGATCAATATGGTCCGCGAGATATTCGAAGACCGCATGGTGCCAATGACATTGGCCGGGCTGGAACAGGGAATGAAGGAACTGACACGATAGGTCTTTTGGACTTTCGTTCCCAGCCGATGCGGTTTCTAATCCCGAAACAATACGGCAAATTCCAGGAAAAAATCCGGAAATCGCAGCCCCTGTAGAAACAATCCCCCTTAGTCCGGCCAGGATTCCCAAATCCGTGGTATATTGCGAAGTGGTTAAGGCTGGGGGGCTAAAATGACCAAGTTTCGTTTCCGCGCATTTCTTACGACCATTGTTACATCCGCTTCTTTGATCCTGACATCTGGGGCCGTTGCCACGTTTGCACTTGCCCCAGACGCTGCATTTGCCAAAAGCGACAAGGCAAAAGGCGCAGGGAAAGGTCGCGGCAAAGGCAGCGGAAAAGGAAAAGCTGGAAAAGGCAACAAAAACAGCAAGACAAGCGAATACGGGAAAAGCCGGGATAAAGCCCGAAAGAACAATTCCTTTCAGAACTTGTTCAAAAAGAACAACGGCTCGAATAAAGCCAAAAGCAAGCCTAAAAACGGAACCACGCAAAGGGTTTCGTTTTCAGAATTCGGACGCGAGTTCAAACGGGACGTAGAAGAATTGTTTGGAACGCGCTCAAGCTCTCGGTCGAATCGCGGTTCGAAACCGGTCAAAAAGTCATACCGACAAGCCTCGATAGACCCGGTAGATCGGTCGCCGCGCCCGGTGGCACGGTCCACGGGGGCATATACATGGCATCAGGATGACGGGGATCTGAAACCGCCAAAACGGCGCAAGCGCGATCCTCTTGTTGCGTCGATTACTGATCCGTATGGCTCGGACAAGTTGCGCAACTTGAACGCTTCAAATGCGGCAGCGCCTGCTTTCCGAAATGCGTCACCGAACAGTAATGTCGGAAAGATCGCGACCTATCAGGCCGAAGCAACCGAGTATTACGATCTGCGCGCCGACCTATACGAGGCGCGCCGTGATTTGCGCGACCTCAACGAAGGATATGATGGCCGTTCGAGCTATGAAATTGCTGATGACATCGCCGGGCTTGATCCAAGTGACCCGGACTATGATGAGCAACTAGATGAGCTGGAGGCTGAACTGCGCGAAGCTGAATTGTACGAGGAAACACGCGACGACCTTCGGCAGGATGTCAAAGACTTGTCATACGAGACCAAGGATGCGTTGGCCGACGCAGAATCCGCCTTTTTCGAAGCATCAAAAGGGCGCACTCTGACCCGCAGCGCGTTGGGTGAGTTTCACGAAAATCTTGATCTGCCACAACCAATAGATCGCCTTCAGGACGACGTGACGATTCAGCCGGTGCCCTACGACCCTGACTATCACCGCTATTCTGATAACCATGCGTATTTTGCCAAAGACGCCGCTTATATTCTGCGCTACGACGACGTCGAATACCCGCACAAAAAGGGCTGGAACCGTTACAAACGCGATCCGCTTGTCGCCGCGATCACGGACCCTTACGGATCGGACAAGTTGCGGAACCTGAACGCCTCAAACGCGGCGGCTCCTGCGTTCCAGAATGCGGCACCCAACAGTAACGTCGGAAAGATTGCGTCCTACCAGTTTGAGGCATCCGAGTATTACGAACTGCGGGCTGAGCTATACGAAACAAGGCGCAACTTGCGGGCATTGAACGAAAACTACGGCGGTCGCAGCAGCGATGAGATTGCAGACGACATTGCCAATCTCGACCTTGGTGATCCGAATTATGACGACAAGCTGGATACTCTGGAACGAGAGTTGCTTGAAGCGGAGGCGTATGAGGAAATTCGGGACAATCTGCGTGCTGATCTCAAAGACCTGCGGGTCGATACATTGGTCGCGCAGAAAGAGGCCGAGTATGCATTCTTTCAGGCGTCCAAGGGCGAGGCGTTGACCACAGACACTCTTTCCGACCTGCATGATAACCTAGACCTACCCACGCCCGTCGAGTGATCGGACACACAGCTATGGTCCCAAACCGGCAAAGCAGGAACTTGTGGCTTGTCTAGTTCGCGCGCGCGGCCCATATCTGAACTATGCTTCGCCTAACCCCAATATTGCTGGCAATCGCCTATGCCGTTGTCATGTATCGAATTTCCGTCTGGCGCACCCACCGGGAACTGGACGCCAAGTCAACCGAACTGGCCGACCCCGCTCTCAAACGCATGACGGATCGGCTTGCGGCGGCGCTGGGGATCGACCGCGTGCCGGTTTATATCTACGAGATTGACCCGGTGAACGGGCTTGCCGCACCGGATGGGCGAATTTTCATAACACGCGGATTCTACCGTAAATTCAGCAATGGTGAGGTTTCGGCCGAAGAAATGGCCAGCGTGATTGCGCATGAACTTGGCCATGTTGCGCTAGGTCATGCCCGGCGCCGCATGATTGATTTCTCGGGGCAGAATGCGCTTCGGGCGGCGTTGATGATGTTGCTGAACCGTTTCATCCCATTCATTGGAGCGTGGATCGCAAACATGCTCACCCATCTTCTGGCATCACGACTGTCGCGGGGGGACGAGTATGAGGCCGATGAATACGCCGCCGCATTGCTGACCAAGGCCGGAATCGGGATCGAGCCGCAAAAGTCCCTGTTTCACAAACTCGAAGATCTGACGCAACAACGCGCAGGTGTGACCCCCGCTTGGCTGATGAGCCATCCCAAAACCGATGAGCGTATTGCGGCGCTTGAAGTGCTTGAACAGCGTTGGGGCGCGGGCGGATAGGCTGGATCCTTATCTAGTTTGCGAGCGCCTTGCCCAGACGCGGAAGGCGGGCTTTTTTCATCAGGGCACGGAGGTTCCATTGGTCGCCCGACAGACGGTTGGCTTCGGCCAGAACCCTGTCGGCGAGCTCTGCCATGTCGACCGGATTTTCCGACCAGAACCCGTGAAGCAGCGCGTCGGGATCGCGGCGCTCAAGCCCTTCTTCCGAAAGGACGTTTCTTGGGAAATCCCTTGCGTTCACGGTAACGATGACATCCGCAGACGAGGAAACAGCCGTCGCCAGAACATGAATATCCGCCGGGTCGGGCAACCAAAGTCTCTGCGCTAGCCCTGGGTTCTCCGCGTGTTCGGCTTTTGGCCAGTTTGCCTGTGTCAAAGCAATTTCAGCGCGAGCTTGCGCCTCACCTTCCGGACCGAGTTTACGGGCCGCGCGCGCCCATTCTTCTAGAATGCGCGCGGACCAGACCGGTGTAAAATGACCAAGTTTGGCCGCCCCCAGCAGCATCTCTCGCATCACCGTCGGGTAAATGACGCAGGTATCAAGAACGGCCTTCACAGCCGATAAAACACAGCTTTGAGGTAACCGCTTTCGGCCAATTGCGGCAATTGCGGGTGATCGGGTCCGGCAAACCCGGTATGGATAAGCTGCGCCTGCCGCCCTGCCCGACCAATTCCTCGCGAAGAAGCATCGCGGAACCGACCAAGGTCAGCCGCGTGCGAGCAAGAACACAGGCCAAGATAACCGCCCGCCTTCACCAGCGGTGCGGCCAGTCGCGCCACACGTTCATACGCGCGCAGCCCCGCGTCCAGTGCCTGTTTCGACGGGGCAAAGGCCGGCGGATCACAGATAACGACGTCGAATTGGGCACCCTCCTGCCCCAGTTGTGTCAGAACATCGAAGGCGTCGCCTTGCCGGGTGTCGAACCTTCCGTCAAACCCCGAGGCTTGCGCACCCTTGGTGGCCAGTTCCAGCGCAGCGGCTGAGCCATCGACGGAAAGCGCGCGCGCCGCACCCCCGGCCAGCATCGCAAGACCAAACCCACCAACGTGGCTAAAAACATCCAACACTTGTGCGCCGGGTTGCACCAAACGCGCGGCAAACGCGTGGTTGGGGCGCTGATCGTAGAAGAGACCGGTCTTTTGCCCGCCGGTCAGATCGGCCATGTAGGTCGCGCCATTCATTGGAACCGGCAGCGGGTCATCGGGGGCCTTGCCCCTCAACGTGAGGTTAGCATCATCCAACCCCTCAAGGCCGCGTGTCCGGCCCGAAGCATTTTTCAAAACGACCGAAACGCCCGTCACAGAGACCAGAGCATCGGTCAGAGTCTCAAGGTGTTTTTCAGCCCAAGCCGCATTTGGCTGAATAACGCAGGCATCACCGAAACGGTCGATGATCACGCCGGGAAATCCGTCCGCTTCGGCATGGATCAGGCGATAATATGGCGCGTCAAACAGCCGTTCACGCATCTGAAGCGCGCGGCGCAGACGGGTCTCAAACCAATCGGAATCCAACGTGGCCTCCAGATCACGGTCCAGAACGCGGCACATGATCTTGGAGTTCGGGTTCACCGCGACCAGCGCAATGGGCGAGCGCTTTTCATCTTCGAGAACCGCAAGGGCACCGGCCTCGATCTTCCGCGTCCGGCGGTCGGTCACGATGTCATTTGCATAGACCCAGGGAAAGCCATGGCGCAGCCCGCGTGCGTTGGCTTTGGGTTTCAGGCGAATACGGGGGCGATCGGCGGCTTGGGTCATGGCGCCCTCTTAGTGCCGATTGCCCGCAGGGAAAAGCCCTAGCGCGAACGCGAACGCCATCCGCCCCGTCTTTTAGGGGTTTTGGCGGCTTGCAGACCTTCGGCCAGAACCTGCGTCATAGGATGATCCGCTGCCTGCGCTGAATAGGCGGCGTGTAGGTCGACCAGCGCCAGAGCCTGATCCCGTTCCGCAGGCAGGCTGAGCGCCCAGTCCAGAAAGATAGAGCGGCATTCCGGCAAAGTGATGCCATCAATGCGATAGGCTTCGCGGATAAGACCTTTGTGGTCGTTCGGATCGTCACTGCGCGCCATTGCCGTCCTCCTTGATCACGCTGGCGATAATTTCGGCAGCGCTTGAATACCTCTGCTGCAGCGCGGCCTGAAGCTGTTCAACCTGTTCGAACCCAGTGGCCCGGCACAGGAAATCTGACCCGCCCTGGCCTATTTTGTCCGCTTCGATCATCTTACCGGACAGCAGCCGAGCCGCACATTGTACAGACCAGAATAAATCGTAGCATTCTTTGAGTGTTTGCGCCTGCGCGACGTCCAAAAGCCCGGCAGCGACCGCGCCGTCCAACCCTGCGTGAACATCGTGCTTGGTCTCACCCGACAACAAGGCTCCGGTTTCGGCCATCAATTCAATATCCATCATGCGCCCTGCGCCGTTCTTGGCGTCCCAAATACCAGACGGGGATTTCGCCGCCGCCAAACGGATGCGCATTTCTGCCACATCGTTCAATATCTGCGCTTGGTCTCGGGGGTGGGACAGGAGTACTGCGCGAAACGCCTCAATATCCTCGGCCAGTCCCGGATCGCCCGCTACGACCCTGGCACGGGTCAGGGCGAGATGTTCCCAAACCCACGCTTCATTTCGTTGATAATTGGTGAAACTCGCCCAACTCGTCGCAACGGGACCCTGATTGCCAGAAGGGCGCAGGCGCATGTCCACCTCATACAACCTGCCCTGAGACATAGGGGCAGACAGCGCCGTAATCAGCGCCTGCGTGAACCGGGCATAGTAAGTCCGGGTTGCTAAAGGTCGCGGGCCGTCAGACATGTCCTGATCCAGCGGATCGTAGATCAGGATGATATCCAGATCGGATTGCGAGTTTATTCGGCCAGCGCCAAGCGACCCCATGCCCAGAACGGCGGCCCCACGTCCCGGCGCGGGGCCGTGTTTCAGGGCGAATTGTTCTTCCACGCATGGCAGGATCGCGGCGATCACAGCCCCTGCCAGTTCCGCATATTGTTGTCCGGCCTGCGCCCCGTCGATCAATCCACGCAAGTGATGCACACCGACCCGAAAGTGCCACTCTTTGCACCAACGCCGCGCGAGGTCCAACTGGCTTTCATAATCCCCTTCCTGCGCCAGTGCCTGCTGCAAATCGGCTTGCAGAGCAGATTGCCCCGGCCAGTCGTCAAAGAAACTGCCCCCAATCACCGCATCAAACACCGAAGAATTGCGCGACAGGTGCGCCGCCAACGCATGAGAGGTTCCGACAATGTCGATCAGCAGGTCAATCAGGTGAGGGTTGGCTTCGAACAACGAAAATAGCTGTACGCCCGCCGGCAAGCCCGAAAGAAACCCGTCCAGTGCCAACAGCGCCTCATCCGGTTTCGCAGTTTTCGAAAGGCGCGACAGAAGCTCGGGCTTAAGCCTCTCGAAAATATGCGCGCCCCGTTGCGATCGCAACGCCGGATAGGTGGGCCAGCGGGCCAGAATGCTTTGATCAAACCCGGCCTCTCCGGCAGGTTTCGGCGTAGACGGGCCGGGCGCAAAGAACCCTTCGGTCAGCTCGTGAACTTCGGTCAGGCGGCGGGTCAAGTCCGCCGTCAGTTCGGCGCTGTCGATCCCCATGAGGCAGGCGACACGTTCGATCCCATCAGGCGACTGAGGCACCTTGTGGGTCTGGGCATCGTGGATCATCTGAATCCGATGTTCGACATCCCGATGGGCGCGATAATGGTCCGTCAGCTTTTCCGCGACATCCCGTGGAACCCAGCCCTTGTCAGCCAAGGCTGCCAACCCGGGCACCGTACCACGAACCCGCAAATCTGGGTCGCGCCCTCCGGCGATCAACTGGCGGGTCTGTGTAAAGAATTCGATCTCACGGATGCCGCCCTGCCCCAGCTTCATGTCATGGCCCGGTATGGTCAACGCGCCGCCGGTGCCTTTGTTCTCGCGGATACGCAGACGCATGTCATGGGCATCCTGAATGGCGGCAAAATCCAGATGCCGCCGCCAGACAAACGGACGCAGCGTGTCCAAAAAGCGCTGTCCTGCCTCGATATCACCTGCGCAGGGCCGCGCTTTGATATAGGCTGCGCGCTCCCATGTGCGGCCAAGGCTTTCGTAATACCGTTCGGCGGCCTCAGCCGCGATGCACACAGGCGTCACCCCCGGATCGGGACGCAGACGCAGATCGGTGCGAAACACATAGCCATCTGCCGTCTTGTCGCTGAGCGTCGCGCAGAAATTCCGTGTGGCCCGGACCATTCCGTGTCGCGCATCATAGAAATCGTCCGGATCAAACCGGGTTTCATCAAACAGAACGATCAGGTCGATATCCGAACTATAGTTCAGCTCGTGCGCACCCATCTTTCCCATGGCCAGAATGATCATCCCGGCAGCAGTTTCCACATCGTCCTCGGTCATGCCCGGCAGTTTGCCCCGCCGGATCAGCGCGGCGATCTCAGCTTTGGCCGCAACGTCGGCCGCTAGTGCGCCCAAATCCGTAAGGGCCGCCGTAACTTTCTCCAACGGCCACGCACCAGCCAGATCAGCCAGAGCGGTCAGAAGCGCCACCCGCCGTTTGGCCTGTCGTAATCCGGGCTTCAACTGATCCGCTGGCAGATTTTGTACGCCCTGCATCACATCTGCCAGTGCCTGATCTGGCTGGGTTAAAGCCTGCGCAAGCCAGTCCTTTTCTTGCGCGACAAGCCCATTCAGATAAGGGCTCGATCCGGCGGCCCCAGCGATAAGTTCGCCGGCTTCAGGTGCGAGATCAGTGACAAGCGCACGCGCCTCTGCCCCCAACGACAGATCGAAAGGTCGAGGCATTCGTTGGATGGCGAGTGGTCCTGACATTAACCCTCCGGCGGAAAGTCTATACAAGGGATTCAAGCCCCAATTAGGAGATGGCGTAATTTCAATGCCTTGCGCAAGCGGAAACTAACCTTTTCCCGACGCTTTGCTATGCACCGCCCATCCAAGATGTAAATCTTTTTCACATTCACCCCTTGCAACCTGCCGCATACCCCCCATCTAGATGATGTGAACACAATTTACATTAACCCGGAGACCCCAAATGACCGCACTTTCCGACCACGCCGTCCCTGAAAATCCGGGATGGCTCTACCGCGCCGAAGCCTGGCTTGATGATAAGGGAAAAGGGGCCTGGATCGCTGTAATGGTCCTTGGATTCATCTTCTTCTGGCCCGTAGGCCTGGCCATTCTGGCCTATATGATCTGGAGCAAACGCATGTTCAGCAAGTCCTGCAGCCGCCGCAAAACCTGGCACAGCCACATGAGCGCCATGAAACCCTCGGGCAACAGCGCCTTTGATGCATATAAGGCCGACACCCTTGCCCGTCTGGAGCGCGAACAACAGGATTTTGAAGCGTTCCTGCGCCGCCTGCGCGAAGCCAAGGACAAGGCCGAGTTCGATCAGTTCATGGACGAACGCGCCCGCGAAAACCGCGATCCAAGCGAAAACGGCGAGAACGCCTGATCCAGACTTGCCCTGCCCCGCCTGATCGGGACAGGGTAAACCACACAACAACTCGGAAATTCCCTACATGACCCATTTGCCTGACCCTGACCGCCAACCGGAGTTCTATCAGTCCGTGGCGATCAAACGCTTTGTCGCGTGGTTGTTTGACATCGCCTTTGTCTCACTGCTCTGCACAGTTGCGATCTTTCTGACCTTGGGCATGGGCTTGTTTATTCTTGCCCTGATCTACGCGGTCGTAAGCTTTATCTATCGCGTTGTGACCATCGCAAATGGCTCAGCCACTTTGGGTATGCGGTTCATGGGCATAGAATTGCGCGATTCCTTTGGGGCCCGCATGGATACCGGCAAAGCCTTGGCACACACCACGGGCTATTTCGTCAGCATGGCTTTCCCAGTCCTGCAGATCATCTCGGTCATCATGATGCTGACCAGCGCGCGGTGCCAGGGGCTAACAGATGCTTTCCTTGGAACGGTCATGATCAACCAGCGCGCGTAAAAATTATCCAACTGCTTGAATCACTTGGCGATACCGGGATCGGTTGTTATCATCCGTTTCAGGAAACCTGGAACATTCATGCGACACACGCTGCCAATAGCGCCACAATTCTATGTGACGGCCCCACAACCCTGCCCTTATCTTGAGGGCAGGATGGAGCGTAAGTTGTTCACCGCCCTACAGGGCGAAGGCGCGGATCAGCTCAACAACTCGCTGTCTCAACAAGGATTCCGCCGGTCCCAGAACGTGCTGTACCGCCCGTCTTGCGCCGATTGCGCAGCCTGCCTGTCCGCCCGGATAAACGTCTCCGAGTTTCGCACCAGCAAAAGCCAGAAACGCGCCATCAAACGCAACGCCTACCTCCAGCGCAAGGCGAACTCGCCTTGGGCAACAGATGAACAATACGAACTGTTCCGCCGATATCTGGACACGCGCCACGCGGATGGCGGCATGGCCGATATGGATGTATTCGAATTTGCCGCGATGATCGAGGAAACTCCGATCCGCAGCCGGGTCGTGGAGTACGCGGACCCGACCACCGGTGACCTGATCGCCGTAAGCCTGACGGACGTCTTGGATGACGGGCTTAGCATGGTCTATTCTTTTTACGACCCGAACCAGCCGCAAAGCTCTTTGGGGACGTACATGATCCTCGATCACATCGACATCGCCCGCGAAGCTGGCCTGCCATACGTCTATTTGGGGTATTGGGTACCCGGAAGCCCCAAAATGGGATACAAGGCCCGCTTCTCCGGGCTCGAAGCGTACGTTCGGGGCGAATGGATCAATGTCGGCAATCCGTCGGAGTTGCCGGACTCCAGTCATCATCCACTCTCCACTGCCCCCATTGCCGAACAGGTAGCCAATATCCAACTACCTGACCGCCACCCGACCAAGGGCTGAGGCAACATGCGCCAAAGCCTTCACGCGGTGACGCTGGTGGTCCCGGATTATGACACAGCCATCGCTTTCTATACGAAAACGCTGAAATTCACCGTGCTGCAGGATATTGACCTGGGCGCAGGAAAGCGATGGGTCCGCATCGCACCGCCAGGATCAAAGCAGGGATCGCTACTGCTCGCCCGCGCGGACGGACCTGACCAATCCGCAGTAATCGGCAACCAGACCGGTGGGCGCGTAGGCTTCTTTCTGGAAACCGATGACTTCGACCGCGACCACGCCAAAATGAACGCCGCAGGTGTTCACTTCGAGGAAGCCCCCCGACACGAGCCCTACGGAACGGTCGCCGTCTGGCGCGATCCCTTCGGAAACCGCTGGGACCTCATTCAGTTCACCTGATCCATCCCTTCATCTGGCCAAAAATATCCCGGGGTTGAATTGGCCGCAGGCCAAGAAGGGGCTGGCCCCTTCCCAAAACGCCAAAGCAAAGGGGGCCAGCAGGCCCCCTTTTCATTTTCACTGAATGACACCCAAAGATCAGTTCGGGATCAGATCCGGAACGATTGTCACAATAGACGGGAAGAACCACAGGATCGCGATTCCGACCACCTGGATCAGCACGAAAGGAATGATCCCGCGATAGATATGCCCCGTCGTGACCTCCTTCGGTGCAACCCCCCTCAGATAGAACAAGGCAAATCCGAACGGTGGCGTCAGGAACGAGGTCTGCAGGTTCACCGCGACCATGATCGTGACCCATTTCGGATCAAACGATCCGCCATAGATCACCGGGCCTACGATGGGGATCACGATGTAGATGATCTCAAGGAAATCCAGCACGAACCCAAGGATGAACAAGACCAGCATCACGATCAGGAAAACCGTAAACTCGTTGTCAAAGCTCCTGAGGAATTGCTGAATGTAATGTTCCCCACCAAACGAGATCACCACAAGGTTCAACAATTGCGACCCGATCAGGATGGTGAACACCATCGAGGTCACCTTGGCTGTTTCCCGTACCACCGGTGTCAGAACACCACTGGTAAACAGAACCCAGCACCCATAGATCAGGCCGAACAGGGCGAACAGGTAAGCGCCATACGCGATGAAGAAGGCAATCCAGGTTTCCACCGTCACACCGCCCTGGTTGATGCGCAGGTCAAAGTTGACCCCCATGAGCAGGGCAATGATCACGGCAAATGTCGACCAGATGATCACCTTGCCGGATCGTCCCTGATCCTGCAGTTTGCGATAGGCCGCCAGCATGATCGCACCACCAGCCCCCAGCGCAGCCGCCGGAGTTGGGTTCGTCACACCACCCAGGATCGAGCCGAGAACCGCGATGATCAGAACCAGCGGTGGGAACACCACACGGATCAGATCATTAGTCGCGCACCGCGCCGCAGCTTCCTTACAGCCATACATGGCCAGCGCAAACGGCACCGCCAACAGCAGGAAGGTTGCCCCGGACGATGTTGTCGGCGCGATCAGAAGCACATCCACCAATAGCATAAGCAACAGGCCAATGGCCCCAACGATCAGGGGCTGCGTAGACTGCGACGGTGCAATTCCCCGTCCCATGACCAGCGTCAGACCCAGCAGAACAACCATCACGGCGACACCTGTTCCGATCGGTGCAGCCGCTGCGATTTTGGCTTCCTGAGCAGCGGCCAGTTCCTCTTCGGTCAGTCGTGTGGCTTCGCTGGTTCCTCCTGCAGCGTCGATGGCCTCCTGCTCGGCCAAGGCCTGATCCCAGGCGGATTGACCATGCAGGTCGATCATCGAGGCCTTACATTCCGCAGACACGTTGGTGCGCAGGGATGCGCCCTCGCCAATGTCAGAGAACGCCGAAACGCTGATGTTCTGGCTGCCGATGATACCGGCGCTACTTAGCATTACCGCGCCCACGATCAGGGCGACCGGCGCGCCCAACAACCAGGTCAGACCTTCGGCGCGAGTAATCACTTCGCCACTGCCGCCCGACAGTTCAACAGCCGGAGCCTTATCGGGGTTGAGCAACGCATATCCGAACGCATAGAGCGCATAGAGCAACGCCAGCATGATCCCCGGCAGCAGCGCCGCCTGGAACAACGTGCCGACCGAAACCACCGCCGGCTCACCCAGATAGGTCAGCGCGTCGGTACAGCCCGCTTCAACTGCGCGGGTTTCCTGAGCGGTTGAATACAAATCTCCCGCCAGAGTTCCCAGCAGAACGATCACGATCGAGGGCGGAATAATCTGCCCCAACGTACCCGAAGCGGCGATCACACCCGTCGCCAGTTCAGGCGAATAGTTGTTCCGCAACATCGTCGGCAACGCCAGCAGACCCATGGTCACCACGGTGGCCCCGACGATCCCGGTCGAGGCCGCAAGGAACGCGCCCACAACAACAATCGACACAGCCAGACCGCCCGGCAGCGGTCCGAAAACGCGCGCCATCGTCGTCAGCAGATCGTTTGCAATCTTCGAGCGTTCAAGCGTGATGCCCATCAGGACGAACATCAGCACGGCCAGCAGAGTTTCGATCGACTGCCCCGCCAGAACACGTTCATTCATGCGGTTCACGATGAACGAGACGTTGCGGTCAAGGGCCGTTTCCCAGCCCGATACAAAGACCGGCTCAGCTATGCGCGGTAAGTCCGGGTATCGGAACACCGATATCACATCTGGCTTGATCCCAGAATTCACCACATCCCGATAGGCTTGTGAGCTGGTATCAATCGCCTGATGTATCAGCAGCCCGGCACTGTCCAGCGCCGCAATTATCCCAAATGAGATGATTCCCGCCCCACCGATGGCAAAGGCCACCGGAAAGCCGGACAGAATGCCTCCGAAAAGGCAGAAGAACACGATAATGAGGCCTATCTCGACGCCATCAAGTCCGAATAACATAGTCTGGGTCCCCGTCCCTAATGTGCGCCTTCGTAGGCTTCTTCACCCTCACCAAGGCTGTCCTTGTCGAGGTATTTTCCAACGCTGTCTGGCCCTTCCACATATTCCAGATACGACCGGTACAGGAACGCGATGGCGTGCAGGAACACCATGCCCGCGAAGGCCACCAGAAGGATCTTGAACAGGAAGTAGGCGTTGAACCCATTCGGGCTGAAGCCGATGGTTTCCACGTTCCAACGCAGCGCGCGGGATTTCAGAACCAGCTTGTCCAGCGTATCGCTGGCCGAGGGCTTCGGCACGATTAGGTGCCGCCACATGAAGTACCATCCGTACATCCATGTCAGCACCGCCATCGGCATCATGAACAACAACGCACCCAGCATGTCGATCACACGTTTGGCCCGGTGGCTGATGCCTGCATAGATCAGGTCAACCCGAACATGTCCGCCCTGCACGAAGGTATAGGTGCAGCACAGGCACACGACCATTGCGTTATAAAGCTTCAGTTCTTCGGCATACCAACTGATATCCATCTGGATCGGGATACCGAAACCAAAGGCCATATCGGGCCGCGCGAACACCCGCTGCATGAAAACGATGACGATTTGCTGGATGACCATCAGCAGGCCCGCCCACGCAAAGAAGCGTCCGGTTGTGTTGGCGAACCCCTCAAGGCCGCGCACCATGCCCCACATGAAGTTCCGATAATACAGACCGATGGCGGTCAGAACCAAAAAGATGGTGAAGATCACAAAGAAGAACTCGACCGACCCGCCATAATAGACAAAGCGCATGATGGCTTCTTTGTCCGACCAGTTCAGCCAGAGTTGCGGATGCGTGATGGCATATCCGAAATTATAGAAGGCTTCGGCAATGTTCTGAATGAACCAAACCAGTCCATTCCACAGGGCGCCGAAGAACGAGATACCGTTTTCGTCCTGCATGTTGTCCCCAGGTCGCGTCAGTTGCACCGCAGCTTATTGTTGGCTTGTCCGAGCCCTGCATGTGCAACGGGAAAGGTTTCCCCGCACTAGGCGGGGAAACCAATTGAGTTTAGTTCATGCGATTAGCCGCGAACGCGGTCGCGCTGTGCAGTGTAGGCACCCGACGACAGGTTCAACCAGGCCGAAGACGCCGCCATCGAAGCCATCGCGCTGTCGTGGATCTTCTTGAACAGCTCGTCGCCCATGTTTTCGTCCAGAACTTCCTGGCTGGCGGTGCCGAAGGCATCCCAAACGCTGTCCGGGAATTCCATGACCTTCACGCCGCCCGACTGCAGACGCTGCAGGGCGGCACCGTTGTTGGCCAGGAATTGCGCCAGGTTCCACTGGTGCGCTTCGGCGGCAGCGATCTCGATGATCTTCTGCTGTGCGGGTGTCAGTTCCTCGAACACGTCGCGGTTGGTCGCCAGCGACAGACCTGCGCCCGGCTCGTGGAAGCCAGCGGTGTAGTAGGTCTTGGTGATTTCCTGGAAACCGGCCTTTTCGTCGGCCCAAGGTCCGATCCACTCGGTCCCGTCGATCGCGCCGGAGGACAGTGCCTGATACACTTCCGAACCCGGGATGTTCTGAACGGACGCGCCCAGTTTACCCAGGGCTTTACCGCCCAGACCCGGCATACGGAACTTCAGCCCGTTAAAGTCTTCGGGGCTGTTGATCTCTTTCGAGAACCAGCCGCCCGCCTGCGCACCGGTGTTACCGGCCAGGAACGACTTCAGGCCAAAGATCTGACCCAGCTCGTCATGAGCTTCCATGCCGCCATCATGGTAGTACCAGTTCACCAGTTCCTGCGCGGTCATGCCGAACGGAACAGCGGTGAAGAAGGCATAGCCCGGGTGCTGACCCACAAAGTAATAGTCCGCCGCGTGGTACATGTCGGCCTGACCCGACGATACCGCGTCGAAAACTTCGAACGCGCCAACCAGTTCACCGGCTGCTTTGATGTCAACGGTCAGGTTGCCGTCAGACATTGCGGTGATGCTGTCGGCGCAACGCTGCGCGCTGTCGAAAACACCTGCCAGACCACGACCCCACGAGGTCACCATGGTCAGAGTGCGCTTGCCCTGCGCGTAAGCCGGAGCCGCCAGCGTGGTGGCCGCAGCTGCCGAGCCGCCCAGAGCAGATGTTTTCAGAAATGAACGACGATCCATATGAGTGTTCCTCCCCTACATATCCAATACCCCAGCCGATGCCGGGGGCAGTCGTTGTCAGTGCACGCCAGCCTAATGACCCCGAATTGAATGTGAATACCTACTACTACGTAGGAACCTCGTTTTTTTGGCGGCTTGGGTCGTGAATTTGACGCCAAACACCACAATTTTCTGACCTATGGCCGGGAAGAACGATCAAAAGTCCAAAAATTTTGCAATTTGCTGCAGGCTTGCGTATCGATTCGACCATGAGGGGATTCCGAAATCTGATTTCGCTGACCTATGGCCAGAAATTGTCGCTTGTCGCGGCGATTCCCTTGGTCGTGGCCGTCGCTGCGATCGCACTGTTCGTGACGTATGAATCCCGTGCAACGGCCGAGCGCGAGATTCAGGCGCTGGAACGCAGGCTGATCGAGGCCAAGAAGGAAGAACTGCGCAACTATGTAACCCAAGCCCGCAACGGGTTCGCTTACATCTATGGCCGCGCATCAACTGACGACAAGGTGGCGCAGAACCTTGTGACGCAAATCCTGTCGGCGATGATCTACGGCAAGGATGGGTTCTTTTTCGTTTATGACTATGACGGTAACAATCTGGTCAGCCCGCGCCAAACCCAGTTCATCAACCGAAACTGGGAAGGTCTAACCGACAGCGACGGCACGCCCATTGTTGATGAGTTCATTCGTCTCGCCCGTCAGGGGGCCGGATGGCACAGTTTCATGTGGCAAAAGCCCTCAAACGGGGAAGAGGCGCAGATGATCGCCTATGTCGTCGGCCTGCAAGACTGGCGCTGGGCCGTGGGCACCGGCGTTTTCATCGATGATATTGTTGCAACGGTGGCCAATGCCCGCGCCGAGGTCGAGGCCCGCGTGCAGCGTACCTTCATGTATATCGGCGGCATCGTACTGGCCGCCGTGCTGATCGTCTTTGCCTCGGGCATGTTGCTGAACTTCCGCGAACGCAGGCTGGCCGACGCCAAACTGAAAGAGCTGACCCAGCGTGTGTTTGACGCGCAGGAAGAAGAACGCGGTCGCGTGGCCCGTGAGCTGCATGACGGGATCAGTCAGATATTGGTCGGAGTGCGCTATGCTTTGGACAACGCCCGTCGCCGCTTGGCGCGGGGTGATGACGCAGGCGCACGCGATCCGTTGGAGAAAGGGATCGACCACCTTGGCACTGCCATCACCGAGGTCCGCCGCATCAGCCGCGACCTGCGCCCGGGCGTTTTGGACGATCTGGGGCTTGGCCCGGCGCTCAAGGCGCTAACCGACGATTTCCGCGAACGCACCGGGATTGAGACCGAGTTTTCAACCGTTGTCTTCCGTAACCGTCTGGATCAGGACAGCAAGATCGCGCTGTATCGCATCGCCCAAGAAGCCCTCACCAATATTGAGCGTCATTCGGGGGCAACGCGCGTTACAATTGATTTGCGCGGCCATAAGAAAGGCGCGACAATGCGCATTACCGATAACGGTCGTGGTCTGCGTAGCGACCCCGGACAGGCAAGCGCCGGGATCGGATTGCGGAATATGCAAGAGCGTATCGAACAGCTTGACGGCTCATTGCGTATTCTGTCATCACGCGGCCCACGCAGCGGCACGGTGATCGAGGCCAGCCTGCCCCTGAGTCATTTGTTGCCACCACGCGAAGACGCGACCCCAAACCGAAAGGCCGGTACATGAGCGACCAAACGATCCGGGTCCTTATTGTAGATGACCACCCGATGGTTGCCGAAGGGATTCAGTCGATCCTTGAAAGCTATGACGAAATTCAGGTCGTCGGAACGCTCAGTAGCGGACAAGAGGCGGTGGAAAAGGCGACAGACCTGGCCCCAGACGTCATCCTGATGGACCTGAATATGCCGGGGCTTGGCGGGTTGAGCGCCACCGAGATCATCCTGGAACGCCTGCCCCGGACCCGCATCCTTATCCTGTCAATGCATGACAGCCCGGAATACATCTCGACCGCGCTAAGTCATGGCGCCAAGGGATATGTCCTCAAGGATGTCCCAACCGAAGAGATCAAACAGGCCATCGACGCCGTAATGCGCGGGGAACAATACCTTTGCACGGGTGCCAGCGGCTCGTTACAGCCCAAGGGCGAAAGCACCCGTGAGGCGCTGACTGGGCGCGAACAGACAATCCTGCTGGAGCTCGCCCAAGGCAAGTCGAATAAAGAAGTCGCTCAGGCGCTGGATATCTCTGTTCGCACCGTCGAGACGCACCGCAAGAACATCAAACGCAAACTGGGCATATCATCGACAGCCGGTCTTACACGCTATGCGCTGGAACACGGCGTCCTACAAGGCACAAGCCCCGGATTTTGATCCCGCAGCGCGCAGCGCAGCCACGCCCAACCAGCGGAGGCGCGCCAAAGGCGCGTCGACAATGGGCGGGAGGGCCTTCCGCCGACCAGCATCAGTCAAGCAGACTGTCTCGCCTTACCCCTTCCCGATCCAGGTGATGCGGCAAAACACGGCCATATAATTGCCGAGTTCGTTCGACCCCGCCGCACATACCTTCGGCCTCGACAAATGAAAAAATCCCCACATACCGGCTGGACGACCCTTTGACAGGCGCAACGCGGTGTAGGGAGTAGCGCCCTTTGAATATCTGCAGGTCGCCGGGTTGCAGTTCAAGCTTGCGCACCCGCGCTCTGTTCCCGTCCAACACCGAAGCGACCGTGTCAAAATTCTCGTCCGAAGAACTGCGCAGGTTCGGCACATACTCGAACGCGCCGCCCTCCTCTCCGTTTTGGATGGCCAATGTCACGGTGTAGTTGTTGGTGTCGAAATGCCAAGGGAAGCCCTGCCCTTCCTCAACGACATTGATAATGACGTCCGCCAGCGGGTCATCATAGCGAAAGAACCGATCCTCGGCCTCATCCAAGGCCGCGCGGATGAAAGGTAGAAAGCCCTCAAATTCATAGATTCGGCGCAAAGGTCCGGATGTTTTGAAATTATCAGCCGGCACAAAGGCATTGGACCGATCATAGAACCGCCGGACAGGATGATCCGCCGCCAACCCAGGATCATCCTTCGTGAAATAGGCGTTTGTTCGATTGAACGAGCGATGCGCTTTTGGGGCGGTCGCCCGCGCCTCTTGCAGCAATTGCGCCAACCCTTCGGCGTGCACAAAACCCGGCAGGACGGCGCATCCGTCCTGATCCAGTTCACGCCGCAAATCGCCGATCAATTGATCATACGCCCGCGAGCCCGGACAATCGATCGGATACCGTCCCAGATCCACAAGATCGTGCAACATTTCCCGCCTCCTCTGCCTGCAAAGACAAAGTCAGCGTACTCAACCCAATCGGCCGATCATGCTTGTTTGGGACATTGCCATGACGCTTTCCGACACTGTTATTTTTGCGATGCACATGCAGACGACAGGAAATCTTCTCGAATCTTCCGGCCAGGCGCCAATACGCGCAATAAAATGTCGCAAAATTCACCGCTCAAGATACAAAATTGGTACGATTGCCTGTTGACGCCCCCTTTTACCGCCCATAATGTCCCTGCACGCAAAAAAGGAGCCTCTGGCGATGAAAGCGCTAGTCGTAATCGTAGGAAACACGCGCATGGGCCGGTAACGGTAAACCATAATCCAACCCATGCGCCTCCGAAAATCTCGGGGGCTTTTTTTTGGCAAAACGCAAGACACATGTCGCGAACGGAGCAAAGCAGATGACACGTGAGATGACCGGCGCAAAGATGGTGGTTCAGGCCCTCAAGGATCAGGGCGTGGACACGGTATTCGGATACCCCGGCGGCGCCGTGCTACCAATCTATGATGAGATTTTTCTGCAAAACGACATTCGCCACATTCTGGTGCGTCACGAACAAGGGGCCGTCCACGCCGCCGAAGGCTATGCCCGGTCAACCGGCAAGCCCGGCGTTGCGCTTGTGACCTCGGGTCCCGGTGCCACTAACGCGGTGACCGGCCTGACCGATGCGTTGCTGGATTCGATCCCGATCGTTGTTTTGACCGGTCAGGTACCGACCTTCATGATCGGCTCGGACGCGTTCCAAGAGGCTGACACCGTTGGCATCACCCGCCCCTGCACCAAGCATAACTGGTTGGTGAAAGACACGGATTCGCTGGCCGAGACCATGCACGAGGCGTTCCACGTCGCCACCTCGGGCCGCCCCGGTCCGGTGCTGATCGACATTCCAAAGGACGTGCAATTCGCATCGGGTGAATATACCAGCCCGAAACCCTCGACCTCGCATTACCAACCGGTAATGAAAGGCGATCTGGAAGAGATCACCGAACTGGTCGCCGCGATGGAGACCGCCAAGAAGCCCGTCTTTTATACTGGCGGTGGCGTGATCAACTCAGGCCCTGCGGCCAGCCAGTTGCTGCGTGAACTGGTGGATTCGACCGGCTTTCCCATCACCTCGACCCTGATGGGTTTAGGTGCATATCCAGCTTCGGGTGAAAACTGGCTGGGCATGCTGGGCATGCACGGCCTTTATGAGGCCAATCTGGCGATGCATGATTGCGACCTGATGATCAATATCGGCGCTCGGTTTGATGACCGGATCACGGGGCGGATTGATGCCTTTTCGCCGAATTCGAAGAAGGCCCATATCGACATTGATCCATCGTCCATCAACAAGGTGATCCGTGTGGACATCCCGATTGTGGGCGACGTCGCGCATGTTCTTGAGGATATCCTGAAGGTCTGGAAAGCGCGCGGTCGCAAGACCGATGCTGCGGCAGTTTCCAAATGGCAGGAACAGATCAGTGACTGGCGCAAGGTCAACTGTCTGGCTTACACCAACAGCGAAAAGACGATCAAACCGCAATATGCGCTGCAACGCCTTGAAGAGCTGACCAAAAAACACGACCGCTATATCACCACCGAGGTCGGCCAGCACCAGATGTGGGCCGCGCAGTATCTGGGTTTTGAAGACCCCAACCGCTGGATGACATCCGGTGGTCTGGGCACCATGGGCTATGGCACCCCGGCCTCGATCGGTGTGCAGATGGCCCACCCGGACGCGCTGGTGATCAACGTCGCGGGTGAGGCTTCGTGGCTGATGAACATGCAGGAGATGGGCACCGCCGTTCAGTACCGCCTGCCTGTGAAACAGTTCATCCTGAACAACGAACGTCTGGGTATGGTCCGCCAGTGGCAGGAACTTCTGCATGGCGAGCGGTACTCGCATTCGTGGTCCGAAGCCCTGCCCGACTTCGTTAAACTCGCCGAGGCCTTCGGAGCCAAGGGCATCCTGTGTTCCGACCCCGCAGATCTGGATGACGCGATCATGGAGATGATCAACTATGACGGCCCCGTCATCTTTGATTGTCTGGTCGAAAAGCACGAGAACTGCTTCCCCATGATCCCATCAGGTAAGGCCCATAACGAGATGCTGCTGGGCGAGGCCGAGACGCAGGGCGTGATCGACTCCAAAGGTTCGGTTCTGGTTTAACAAAATTCGTCGAATTTTGTCGGGCGCCCCGGTGCCCGACCTTCGCAGGATGATGAAAGGGACGTAAATGTCTGCCCTACATATCAAAAAAGGCGCCACCCGCCATTCGGCCTATAACCTACGGCCCACCTTTTCAGACGTTCAGGAACGTCACACGATAGCAGTTCTCGTCGAGAATGAGCCCGGTGTACTGGCGCGTGTGATCGGGCTGTTCTCTGGTCGCGGCTATAACATCGAAAGTCTGACCGTGGCCGAGGTTGATCATACCGGCCATCTCAGCCGTATCACCATCGTCACCACCGGCACCCCACAGGTGATCGAACAGATCAAAGCGCAGTTGGGTCGGATCGTGACTGTGCACGATGTCCACGACCTGACTGTCGAAGGCCCCTCGGTCGAGCGGGAATTGGCGATCATCAAGGTCGTCGGTGAAGGCGACAAGAGGGTCGAAGCCCTGCGTCTAGCCGATATTTTCCGCGCCAACGTGGTCGACAGCACCTTGAATTCGTTCATTTTCGAAATCACCGGCGCACCGGACAAGATCGACGCCTTTGCCGATCTAATGCGCCCGCTGGGATTGGTCGAAGTGGCCCGCACCGGAGTCGCAGCCTTGCTGCGCGGTGACTGATAATATCCACCCTGCCCTTGGACGACCCCGTGGGCGGGGTATCTGTTTCCAAAATCCGCACCTAGCAGGATTTCGGGATTCCCTTTTCCGCCCTCTGCGGAAAACCGCCATAAAGATCAAACAAAACGAACTAAAGCCTATTGCGTTTACGCTTTTGCACGCTAGCCTCATGGAGTAGCGTGGCGTTGGGATCCGCCCGTTAGCGTATTCAGTGAGATTAAGCGCAATACCATTCGTTGGGCCGTGCGCTGTTTGTTACCCTGAAAAGTCACAATAAGAACCTGGGACACAAATGACGAATAACACTCGCAGCCCGGCGGAACTGCGCAAGATGTTCGGCGCAAATCTACGGCGATTGGCAAGGCAGTACCCCTCGGTTTCCGAACTCTGCCGCCAGCTTGGAATAAACCGGACGCAATTCAACAGATATCTCGGCGGTGAAAGCTTTCCGCGCCCGGACGTTCTGGACCGGATTTGCAATTTCTTCGAGGTCGACGCGCGCATTCTTCTGCGCCCTATTGACGAGATCGACTTACCCCCGGTCCACCCAGCAGCCTCGGCGCTGACTGAATTTCTGGGTTCCGGCCCCGGGACACTTACGGAAAACCTGCTTCCGGCGGGTTTCTATTTTGTCTCCGAGACAGGGCTGGACGAATCCCATGCGACCCGGCACAGGGTCCTGCATGCGCGCAGGCTACCGCAATGCACACTGGTCCGAAGCTATGAACCACCCTCAGGAGAAGATAGCGTTGCGTCCAACCTGCGTGAGGTTCAGGGTATTGCAGCATGCGCTGGCCGCCAGATCTATATCCTCATGTCCAGCCGCGCATCGCAGAACAGTCGAATTTACCTCGTGAAACGCGGGAACGACGCGCAATCTGATCAATGGCGAGGCGTTGCGATTTGTCTGTCAAAAACCACCGCGAATGACACAACAATGCGCAGGCTTGCGCTGCGCTATCTTGGCCCCAAACCCAAGGCGGCGCTTTCAGCGGCAAGGGCCGCCCGACGCGCGGAACGAACAGCCGAAGAAATAGTGGCCTGAACTGGGAACTTAATCCGGCTCTACCGTTTCTGCCTGAGTAATCAAGCGGTAGAGATGCCAACTTGCATGGCCAAGCAGAGGCAACACCAAAAACAAGCCCAGAAACCAGGGCACCATCGCGACAAAAGTCAGAACAGCCACGAACACGCCCCACCCCAGCATGACTGGAAAATTTGCGCTGACATAGCTGTAACTGGCAATCATGGCGGTCACAAAGTCCAATTCCCGATCCAAAAGCATCGGAATCGACAGCACTGTGATCATGTAAAGAACGGTTGCGAAAACCGCCCCGACCACCGATCCCACTGCCAGCATCGTAAGTCCATTGGGCGTCAGATACACCTCAAGCGAGGTGGATACGTTGGTCATGGTGGACAATCCCATGAACAGGGCAAAGATCATATGACCCAGAAAGAACCAAAACAGAAACATCACGACGATGATCGCACAGATAGATGGCAGTTGACGCCGACCTTGTTGTGCAACCACCCCAAAGATTGCCCCGAATCCCAGCGGCTCATTCTGCTCTAGCCTGTGCGACACCTCATACAATCCAACAGCGGCAAACGGACCTAGCAGAGGAAACCCAATCGCGGCCAACACAAGCCAGTAAGACGTTTGCGTCTGAATCGTGACCCAGGCAATGGCCCAACCCGCCACCACGTAGACCCCGGCAAACATCAACCCGAACATCGGCGCGCGACGAAAATCCACCCAGGCCCGGCGCATGGCCTCGCGCAGCATGTCCGTCGTGACGGGCCCCATCTTCGGAACGCCAAAAGGCTTTTCCATTCTCAGTCTCTCCTCCCCTTATTCCACCCGAATTCGTCAGGCGGGTCGCTTCTGCGGCCATTTCGTAGCTTCGTGATACGCAGCCCCAATGGACAAAACACGCGCGTCCGTACCACGAGGTCCAAAAACCTGCATACCCATCGGCATCCCGTCGGGTCCAAACCCGGCCGGAACTGACAAACTTGGAAGTCCGATCAGGCTGACGGGCACAACGACTTGCATCCACCGATGGTAGGTATCCATCTTTTTCCCGGCGATTTCGGTGGGGTACGGCGTATCCAGATTAAAAGGCCAAACCTGCGCAGAAGGCAGGGCTAAGACATCAAATTCGTCAAACACCTCAACTGCGCGACGGAACCAATCCGACCGCACGAGGCTTGCCCGATGCACCTGCATTGCAGTCAACCCCAGCCCGCGATCAAGCTCCCACTGGGCTGTATCCTTCAGCATCGACCTGTGCTCGGTAAGCGGTGCAAGACCCGCGGCCACACTCCATGATCTCAGAGTCTCCCAGCTTTTCCACATCCTCTCAGATTCGAATGGCGCATCTACGGCTTCAACAGTGGCCCCTAAGCGCGAGAAAACCTTCAGCGCATCCTCACAAAGATCGAAAATTCCATCCTCATACGGAAATGCGCCGCCCCAATCCCCCAACCAGCCGATGCGCACCCCTTTCAGATCAGCCGGTGTAACCGGTGATACGGCCTGAACTGGCGCGCTCAGAGGCTGCAGCTTATCGGGGCCGGAAATCACGTCCAGCAAAAGCCCAAGATCCTCAGGGCTTCGGGCCATCGGCCCCAATGTCGATAATTGGTGCAGAAACCCATCCCCAATGGGCTGCGCGGGTACGCGCCCCCACGACGGGCGGAACCCGTAGACATTATTCCACGCAGCCGGGTTGCGTAGGCTGCCCATCATGTCCGACCCATCCGCCAACGCGACCATCCCGGTGGCCAACGCAACAGCAGCGCCTCCGGATGATCCACCGCAGGATCGTTCCGAGTCATAGGGGTTTCGTGTAGCCCCGTAGACAGGGTTAAACGTATGCGACCCAAGCCCAAATTCGGGCGTGTTAGTCTTACCGATCAATATCGCACCAGCATCCCGCATCCGCGCCGCGATCAGATCGTCCTCGTCAGGCACATCATCCTTGAATAATGGCGACCCCTGCGAGGTCGGGATCCCCGCCACATTCACAAGGTCTTTGACAGCGACGGGCAACCCATGCAGCGGTCCTTTGATCGGCCCCTCATCCAAGGCCCGCGCCTCTGCCATCAGATCATCTTCGTCGCGCAAAGCAACGATAGCATTCAAGGCTCCGTTGACCTCAGCGATTTTGTCCAGGGTTGCGCGCATAACGGCGACTGCTGAAACACGTCGCCCGGACATCTCTGCCAACAATGCAGTCGCGCTCGTTTGTCTTAGGTCCATTCGGGGCTCTTTGGCATTCTCATCACTCTGTAGTGGTCAGCCTAGCGGGGGTGCCCTGTCAATAAAACCCACTGTTTAGATGTATCTTTCCCGGCCACCCGCAACCTGGGGATCCCCTTCATCTGGCCCAAAATATCCCGGGGGAGTCGCGGCTTGCCGCGGCGGGGGCAGCGCCCCCTACCCAGCTTAATCGCTCTGCGCCTCGGACCGGCTTTTGCCCGCCACGTTCAGCGCCAGCGTCGCCGCCATGAACTCATCCAGATCACCATCAAGTACACCTTTGGTGTCCGAAGTTTCGTGGTTCGTCCGCAAATCCTTGACCATCTGATAGGGCTGCAACACGTAAGACCGAATCTGGTTACCCCAGCCTGCGTCACCCTTGGCCTCGTGCGCGGCGTTGATATCGGCGTTCCTGCGATCCAGCTCTTGCTGGTACAAGCGCGATTTCAGGGCCTTCATCGCAATATCGCGGTTCTGGTGCTGCGATTTCTCGGAACTCGTCACAACAATGCCAGTTGGGATGTGCGTAATCCGCACGGCAGAATCCGTGGTGTTCACGTGCTGACCACCTGCGCCAGAAGACCGATAGGTATCAATTCGAATATCCGACGGATTCACCTCAATCTCGATATTGTCGTCCACCACCGGGTAAACCCAGACCGAACTGAACGAGGTATGCCGCTTGGCCGCCGAGTCATAGGGCGAAATCCGCACCAACCGATGCACACCGCTTTCCGACTTCAGCCAGCCATAGGCATTGTGGCCGGAAATCTTGAAAGCTGCGGACTTAATCCCCGCTTCTTCTCCGGCGGTCTCAGATTGTAGCTCGACCGTGTAACCCTTCTTCTCGGCCCAACGCACATACATCCGCGCCAGCATTGACGCCCAGTCGCAGCTTTCTGTGCCGCCCGCGCCCGAGTTAATCTCGAGAAAGGTGTCGTTGCTGTCCGCCTCACCGTCCAACAGCGCTTCAAGCTCTTTCTTGGCGGCTTTGGCCTGCAAGGACTTGATCGCAGACTCGGCGTCTTCGACAACCTCGTTGTCCTCTTCCATCTCGCCCAGTTCGATCAGTTCGATATTGTCGCTCAAATCCGTCTTGATCGACTCATATGTCTCGATCGCGTCTACCAGCATCTGACGCTCGCGCATCAGTTTCTGCGCATTTTCCGGGCTGTCCCAGAGGTTGGGATCCTCAACCCTCGCGTTGAATTCCTCCAACCGATGCGGCGCAGTTTCATAGTCCATGCGCTGCGCAAGCAGCTCCAGAGACTTTTCGATTTCCGCCACGATATTCTGGGTTTCGGCGCGCATGGTTACGTCCCAACTTGCTCAATCAGGCCTGCGTGATAGCAAGTGCGTGGGGTCACCACAAGACGGCGTGACCCCGAATACTGCGCATCGTTAATATAGCCCGCCGCCCTGCAACTCACCCTGGCTGGCATTTGGGCCGACGGTGACTGTGTTGCCTGTCGATGTGGTCACCTGACGGCCTGAGCTGTGGACCTCTTCAAACAAAGGCAGATCTGATCCCATTGCAAAACCGCCGTCGTAAACGCGGTCGATAAAGCCATCTACGCCGTCACGGAAATACTCGGCCACAACGTATTCGCCGGTTGCATCCGCAGGCAGGCGCGCGCCGCTGAAGCGGTCAATCTTGATGAAATGCCCACCCGGGGGAACTTCGAACGGGCCTCCACCATACTTTTCGACAGCTTTTTCCATAAAGCTCTGGAACACCGGGCCGCACATCGTGCCACCGTACGCCCCCCGCCCCATCGGGCGCGGGCGGTCATATCCAATGTAGCAACCAGCGACGATGTTTGATGTAAAGCCAATGAACCAAGCGTCCTTGGATTCATTGGTCGTGCCGGTTTTGCCAGCCGTCGGCACCGGAAGATTGACGTGGCTCGACGCTGTACCGCGATCGACAACGCCCTTCATCATCGAGGTCAACTGATAAGCTGTAATCGCATCCATGACCTGACTACGGTTGGTTTCGATGGTGGGCGACTCGTCCGGTTCCAGCCAGCTTGAGTTACAATCCAGACATTGCCGGTCATCGTGGCGGTAGATTGTCTTGCCGAACCGATCCTGAATCCGGTCAACCAGTGTCGGTTCAACCCGCTCGCCCCCGTTTGCGAACATCGCATAGGCTGCGACCATCTTGTAAAGCGTCGTTTCCTCGGACCCCAAAGAGTTGGCAAGGAACGCACCCATCCGGTCATACACACCAAAGCGTTCAGCGTATCCGGCTACCACCGGCATCGTGACCTCTTGCGCCAGACGAATGGTCATCAGGTTCCGCGACTGTTCAATCCCGGTGCGCAGCGGAGTCGGGCCGTAGAACTTGTTGGACGAGTTCTTGGGCCGCCACAAACCTTGCGGGGTATTCACCTCAATCGGGGCGTCCACAACGATCGTTGCCGGGCTGTATCCGCTGTCAAGCGCTGCGGCATAGACGAAGGGCTTGAAGCTCGACCCCGGCTGACGTTGCGCCTGCGTCGCTCGGTTGAACACAGAGTCCTGATAAGAGAACCCGCCCTGCATCGCCAGAACACGGCCCGAGTTGACATCCATCGCGACGAAACCGCCCTGCACCTCGGGCACCTGTCGGGCGGACCATTGGCCCTCTTCCCCGGCCATGACCAGAATGACATCTCCGCGCTTGAAATTATCCTGAAAATCACCCTGCATCCACTGAATGTCAGAGCGCGGGACAGTGCCGTCTGCCGGGCCATTTTCAATACCCACGGTCAGTGACTGATCGGCGACATTCAAAACGACGGCAGGATACCATTGCGTTGGCAGGACCACGTCACGCGGGACTTCGGTGATGGCCAGCGCCTCGCGCCACTGCACCTCATCCGTCAGTTTGTCTACAGGGATCACCTCGCCCGTGCCACGCCATTTACCGCGGGAACGGTCGTATTTCTGCAATGCTACGCGCAAAGCTCGGGCCGCCTCGACCTGCATCTCTTCGTCAACCGAGGCGCGGACGGTAAAGCCACCGGTGAAAAATTCGCCCTCACCAAAATCCTCACTCAATTGGCGGCGGATTTCGTCGGTGAAGTAATCACGCGGCGGCAAAGCGGTGCGGAAGCTTTCGAAATCACCGTTCTGGACCGAGCGCAGAGGCATGTTGGTTTCTGCCTCATAGGTCGCCTGATCAATATACCCGTTCTGGTTCATCTCACGCAGCACATAGTTGCGGCGGGCCAACAGGCGGTCTTTCTCGCGCACCGGGTGGAAATCGGACGGTGCCTTGGGCATGGCGGCAAGGGTTGCCGCCTCATGCGGGGCAAGTTCCTGCAAAGTTTTGTTGAAATAGGTCTGGGCCGCTGCGGTCACACCATATGAGTTCTGACCCAGAAAGATTTCATTCATATACAGCTCAAGGATCTGTTCTTTGTCCAGCGTATCCTCAAGCCGCGTGGCGAGGATGATTTCCTTGATCTTTCGCTCGGCCCGACGGTCGCCGGACAGCAAAAAGTTCTTCATCACCTGCTGGGTGATCGTGGACGCCCCGCGCACATTCTCACCCTTGGATTTCACCGCTTCGACACCCGCCGCAATGATACCGCGCGGGTCATAGCCCTGATGGGTGTAGAAATTCTTGTCCTCGGCCGAGATAAACGCCTGTTTCACCAGATCAGGGATTTCCTCGGACGGTGTGAACAGGCGGCGTTCCTGCGCGAATTCGTCGATCAACTGACCCTCGCCGGAATAAATCCGGCTGATCGTCGGCGGCTTGTACTGCGCCAGCGATTCATGGCTGGGCAGATCGCGCCCATACATCCAAAAGACCGCACCAATCACCAGCGCGGCCATGAAAATGCCCAAGGTCACGAGGCTAAAGATCGCCCCGAAAATGGATAGAATGAAACGGATCACGTTACTGCCTTTTGCTCGCGGTGCCGCCTATATAGTGATGCCCCTGCCCGGGGTCAAAACACGATGGCCAATATTAGCCGTTTTGCGCCGCAGGGTCACTGCCCAATAAGCGACCGTCTGACCAGATCATCCTGACGCCAGCGCTCCAGCCCGTCGCGAATGCCGCGCGCCATACCGGTACGCCATTCAGGGTTTCGTATGTTCTCAAGGTCTCTGGGGCTGGACAGAAACCCCAGTTCAATCAGAACAGATGGGATGTCAGCCGCCTTTAACACCGAAAACGAGGCCGTTCGGATCGGGCGGTTGTTCATCGGCCCGCCCTGCTGTGTCATCCCGTCAGCCAAAGCTCGCGCAAGCGCGTCGGTGCGCGGCTTGGTTTCCCTGCGAGCCATGTCCAACAAAACATCCGCCACTTGATCGTCAGAACCGCTCAGATCAATTCCAGATATCAGATCGCCGCGATCATGACGCTCCGCCAGTCTGAGGCTGGCCACATCCGACGCATCCTCGGACAGAGTATAGACGGCAGCACCGTGCGCCCGCCCCTCGGACAGAATGTCTGCATGCAACGAGATAAAGACGTCAGCACCGGCCCGATGCGCCAGCGTGATGCGGCGCTCCAACGACACGAACTGATCGTCGACGCGGGTCATGACCACGTCGTATCCCCCAGCACGCAACAGCATTTCGCGCAGCTCGCGCGCAAAGGTCAGCATGAGGGTCTTTTCGTTGAGCCCGCCAACCTCGGCACCGGGGTCGATCCCGCCGTGCCCGGGATCCAGCATCACCCGCAGCAAGCGCGTTCCGTCCTCATCCCGCGCCGGAGGGGTAACCGACGCTTCCGGCAGATCCCAACCGGGCTGGCGCGGCGCGCCCGCACTGGCGGAAAACGTATCAAAATCAGTCCCTTTCAAGTCCAAAATCAACTGCGCCTTACCCGTTACCGGATCGACGCGCATATCCGAAGTCTCAACCGCCAAAGGCGCGCCAAGCTCCAGAACCATGCGCGACCATCCAGGCACATAGGCCCCATACTGCACCCCACTGACGCGATCCGTTTGCAAAAAGCTGTCGCGGTCCAGGCCGGTCCAGTCGACCTCCTGGAATTCCAGAACCATTCGATAGGGATCACGCAGGGTGAATACCCGGTATGGCACACCCTGACTGAGACCAAGCTGCACCTGAACTCCGGCGCGCCCGTTATCAGCGACACGGCTGTCATCGGGCAACACGCGTGCAAGCGCGCTGAAATCATGCGCAACGGCAGCACCGTTCAGCGCCCAGATCAGCGCAATAGCGAATAGAATCCTGCTCATGGCCTCAAGTTTTCCCGAGATCGTTTGACGCCCAGCTTAGCCGAACAACGCCCGCTTGTGAACGCCCCGCGCTCAACCCACCGACACAGAGCGTTCAGCCATGAACCGCTGCAGACGCAACAGGCCTTCTTCTATGTCTGCCGTCGATCTGGCGTAGGAAAACCGCAATGTCGTATGGCCACGCACAGGATCGAAATCGAGACCCGGAGTGACCGCCACACCCGCCTTTTCAAGGATTTCCGCAGCAAAGCTACGGCTATCATGCGTCAGGTCGGACACATCGGCATAGACATAAAATGCCCCGTCAGGCGGTGCGATGTTCGTGAAGCCTGCCTTGGGCAACCCCTTAAGCATCAGGGTGCGGTTGGCGCGGTAGACATCAAGGTTTGCCTGCAATTCATCTTCGCACTCCATCGCGGCCAAAGCCGCAACCTGACTGGCGTGCGGCGCGCAGATGAACATGTTCTGGGCGATCCTCTCGACAACGCGTACCTGATCTTCGGGCACAACCATCCAGCCCACACGCCAGCCCGTCATCGAGAAATATTTCGAGAACGAATTGATCACATAGCAGTCATCCGTCACCTCCAACGCTGTGACGGCCTTGGCCTCATATTCCAGCCCATGATAAATCTCATCACTGATGAACGAGGCGCCCTGCTCGTGCGCGGCCCCGATAAGCGCCTGCATAGCCGTATGAACCAGCATTGTCCCAGTTGGATTGGCTGGCGACGCCACCATAAGTCCCTGCAGATCAAGCCCCGAGAAATCTGACGGCACAGGCTGGAGACGGTTTTCCGGCGCGGTTGGCAGATCGACCGGCACAAGCCCCAGAGCCTTCAAAATCTGCCGGTAGGACGGATAACCCGGCGCGCCTATACCGACACGATCGCCGCTGTCAAATAGCGCCGTGAAGGCCAAAAGGAATCCGCCTGATGAGCCCGGCGTGACCACAACACGCTCGGGGTTGAGGTCGACGTTATACCATTCACCATACATCCGCGCGATCCGCTGCCGCAGAGCCGGAAGGCCCAGAGCAACCGTGTACCCCAGTGGCCCTTCTTTCATGGCCTTTGCCAGAGCATCAGTCGCCCCTTGCGGCGCACCGGTTCCCGGTTGGCCAACCTCCATGTGAATGATGGTGCGTCCGGCCTCTTCAGCCCGGCGCGCGGCCTCCATAACGTCCATCACGATAAAGGGATCGACCCCGGACCGGGTTGAGTTTCTCATGCCCATCTCCCATGTTGCAGCCATGGCTTTTGAACGCGTATCCAGGCTGGCGTCAATCCCGGCCCTGTTGCTGATCGCAGTGACATGGTTTTCAAGCGCCATTCAAACCGCAGCGCAAAGCCTGATCCGTGACCCCGATATCGAATACGGGCTGCGTGAACTGGCATTTCCCGTCTTGCGCGCAGCGGGGCTGAACACCAATCGTGTGCAAATTCTGGTGGTGAATGACAGCACGTTCAACGCCTTCGTCATCGACTATAACGCGATCTACCTGAATTACGGTCTGATCCTGACGGTCGAAAGCCCGGAAATGCTGCAGGCGGTGATTGCACACGAAGCCGCGCATATCGCCAATGGCCATCTGGCACGGCGGGTGGAGAACCTGAAAGCCGCGCAAAGGAACGCGCAGTTGGGAACCGCACTTGCCCTTGTGGTGGCTGCTGCGGGCGGTGGCGAGGCTGCTGCTGGCATCGCGGCGGGCACCTCCGGCTCGGCCCTGCGCAGTTTTCTGGCACATACCCGTGCCGAAGAATCTTCGGCTGATCGCAGTGCTGCCAGCTACCTCAGATGGGCGGGTATCTCGCCCAGCGGAATGGTTGCGCTGCACCAGAAATTTGCGGGACAGGAACTGTTAAGCACAATCAATCAAGACCCCTACATGCGCTCGCACCCCACCAGCCGTGAGCGCCTGCGGGCTGCCGAAGCTTTCATGGAAGAATTCGGAGATAAAGCGCAACCCAACCAAAGTGCTGATTACTGGTTCGCGCGCACAAAGGGTAAACTGTCGGCCTTTCTACGGTCACCGACCTGGACCATGCGCCGGGCTAAGGAAGAAAGCGCGCGGGACATCCGCCTCATGCGCGAAGCGGCGGCCTATCACCAGAACCGCGATCTGGCGAACGCCAGAGCCGCAGTCAACCAAGCACTGGATATTCGGCCCGATGATCCGTTCTACTACGAACTCAAAGGGCAAATATTGTTGGAAAACCGCAAGGTACAAGACGCGGTTGCTGCATATGGCAAGGCAGTGGATCTGGCCCCCAACAATGCGCTGATCCTTGCCGGATACGGTCGGGCGCTCCTGGCGCAAGGTCAGACCAATAACGCCTTACAAGTCCTTGAAAAGGCAAGAAATAGAGACTACCGAAACGCCCGATTGATGCAGGATTTGGGCGTTGCATATGCGAAAGTCGGCAACAAAGGCATGGCCTCGGCCGTGACGGCCGAAAGATATGCCTTGCAAGGTCGGCTGGCAGATGCAGGTATTCACGCAAGACGGGCTGTCGGGCAATTGCCCGAAGGCTCACCTGGTTGGCAACGTGCACAGGATGTGCTGATTGCTTCAGAACAAGCTAAGAAAACAAAAAGGAAACGAAAATGATCCTCAGACACGCTGCGCCAGCCCTGCTGGGGCTTTCGTTGATCACAGGCCCCGCTCAGGCATTGGACCTGAACGCCATGACCGAGGCTGAAAAGCAACAATTCGGAGAACAGGTTCGCGAGTATCTTCTGGAAAACCCGGAAGTGATCATCGAAGCCATCAATATCCTTGAGCAGCGAAATGCAGTGGCCGAAGCACAGGCCGACAAGGAGTTGGTGAGCGCCAACGCCGATGAGTTGTTCAATGATGGATATAGCTGGGTTGGCGGCAACCCGGACGGCGATATCACCCTGGTCGAGTTCATGGACTATCGCTGTGGCTATTGCCGCCGGGCCGTCCCCGAAGTGGCCGAGCTTTTGTCAGAAGACGGCAATATCCGGTTGGTTATCAAAGAGTTTCCGATTTTGGGCGATGCATCGGTCCTGTCATCACGCTTTGCCGTTGCAACCAAACATGTGGCTGGCGACGACGCTTACAAACAGGTTCACGACGCACTTCTGGAATTCGGCGGCGAGCCGTCCGAAGTGACCCTGCGCCGTATCTCGGACGGGTTGGGTCTGGACAGCAACGCAATCCTCGAAGCGATGAACAGTGATCAGGTGACGAATGAGATCAACCAAACGCGCGAGTTGGCGCGGCGCATGCAGATTTCCGGCACGCCTTCGTTTGTTCTGGGAACCGAGATGCTGCGCGGATACCTGACGGCTGACCAGATGCTGCAAATCGCAGACGCTGTGCGGGCCGAACAGGGCTGAATTTGAATAGTGGCGGTGCGCATCTGTGCGCCGCCCTATCCCTTACCGATCTGCTACAGCCATCGGAATTTCACGCAGCAATTTGCGCCGAAGGGCTGCGGCATAATCCTCGTAACCCGCGGCAATTTCCACAAACGCGCCCTGCCCTGAAATGACGTGGTCGACGTAATAGGCCAGCACTTCGGGCTCGGCCCCCTCAATCACAAGCGCGTTCACGGTGACACCCTGCATCACCTGCATCTCGCGCGCGACATGGGGACGATAGCCGTTATTGTGTTTGCCGTCCCCCGACACATCAATAACGCGCCGACGGCAATCCGGCCCGTAGTCGAACATCAACGCCCCGAACGCCACCGCCGGACCGATGCCGGTTCCACCCGTTGCACTTCGAGGGGCCGCCAGCACCTCGGCGGCGATCGCTTTCAATTCGTTTAGCCCTCGGACCAGACGCCAGGCCGAAATCTGCGTCTGTTGCCGCGAGTCTGACCACTCATACACCATCAAGGCCACACCACCGGGTTGGGCAGATATCGCCGTCACCACGTCAGGGTCCAACAAGGCTGCGGCGACGCCATCGCGTTGCAACTGATGTTCGCTCTCATTGACGCTGCCCGACACATCCAACGCAAAGGCCAAGGCCAATTCACACGCGCGCGCCGCGCCAAAGGGGGCGGTCCACATCAGTAAAACAAGGACGAGTAAAGCCTTCATAGGCCCGACTTGGCCCCAGAACAGCGCGGCCTGTCAACACAGACCTCTTCACCCTGTCGAGAACCCGGCCCTGCCCAGAGCCGTGTGCTTGCGCTATTCCGCAGCCTCGGCCGCTGCGTCCAGTTCAGCCGCTTTCTTTTCGACCTGTTCAACGATGTGGTCGATCATCTGATCGTTAGACATCTTGTGACTGGCCTTACCCGCAAGATACACCATGCCAGAACCGGCTCCACCGCCGGTAAAGCCAACATCAGTCATCAGCGCCTCACCCGGCCCGTTCACGACGCAGCCGATGATGGATAGGCTCATGGGCGTCTTGATGTGTTCCAGTCGCTGCTCCAATGCTTCAACTGTCTTGATCACGTCGAATCCCTGCCGCGCACAGGATGGGCACGAGATGATGTTCACGCCGCGATGGCGCAGGCCCAGAGATTTCAGGATCTCATAGCCCACCTTTACCTCTTCGACCGGGTCGGCGGACAGGCTGACACGGATCGTATCACCGATCCCCATCCACAGCAGGTTCCCCAGCCCGATGGCGGACTTGATGGTGCCGCTGACCAGCCCTCCGGCCTCGGTGATGCCCAGATGGATGGGGGCGTCGGTGGCCTCGGCAATACCCTGATAGGCGGCGGCTGACAGGAACACGTCGCTGGCCTTTACGCTGATCTTGAAGTTGTGAAAGTCGTTGTCTTGCAGAATGCGGATATGTTCCAATCCGCTTTCGACCATCGCGTCGGGGCACGGCTCGCGATATTTTTCAAGCAGGTGCTTTTCCAAAGACCCAGCGTTAACCCCGATGCGGATCGAGCAATCGTGGTCACGCGCGGCCTTGATAACCTCCTGCACGCGTTTTTCATCACCGATGTTGCCCGGATTGATCCGCAGGCAGGCGGCACCTGCCTCAGCAGCCTCGATCCCGCGTTTATAGTGGAAATGGATATCGGCAACGATCGGAACCGGGCTTTCGCGCACGATTTCCTTCAGGGCCTTTGAGGACGCCTCATCAGGTACCGAAACCCGCACGATATCCGCTCCTGCCTCGGCCGCCGCCTGAACCTGCGCCACGGTCGCCGCGACATCCGTCGTCAGGGTGTTCGTCATCGTCTGCACGGCGATGGGCGCATCGCCCCCGACCGGAACACTGCCAACCATGATCTGTCGGGACTTGCGGCGATAGATGTTTCGCCACGGGCGAACGTGATTAAGGGACATGGGATCGGGTCCAAGGCAGCCTGAGTTGCAGCTTTAAATAGTTCGCCTGCCAAGGCTCCGCAATGGCAAGATCACTCAGCCGGGTCTTGCAGCGCCTCAGCCTGCAATTCGGCGACCAAACGCTTAAGGGCGCTATTCTGTTCAGCCTCAAGATCGGCAACATCGTAACGCTCAGCCACGGCATCCTTGGACAGGATTACGCCTTTTGCGACCGTTCCAGGATTTCCAACAGGGCCAAAATGTTCACCGTTCATCGAGAAATATACCGAACCGGACGCCCCGGCGCGCAGTTGCGGAGGTTCTTCTGTAAGCGGAACTTCGAACGTGTTGCCCTGCTCGACCGTGCCAAGAGTGCCTTCGAATATGATACTGCCATCCGCGGCTGTAACCCGCATCCATGCCGGGTTGACGGCTACGATTTTGAGCGTCGTGTCCAGTTGTTCAACCACCTGCGGCAGTGCCGGGCGTTCGACAGTGTGCACCTCGGCCACTTCGATCTTTGGCGGCTCTGGTGGAAGGAATGTTCCGACCGAACGCGGATCAAGTGTCGAAATCGGTGCGTCACGTGCAACAAGCACGGGAACATCCAGGGCCTGTGGCCGATACAAACGATCCAATGCTTCGGCGCTGGGGGTTTGAATGGTCGCCACCTCTTCCACTGACCCGTCAGCACGCGCGACATTTAGCGGGTCAAGGTCGGACAGAACGACAGGGGCTTGTTCAACCGGGCTAACCTGCACTTGCTGGATTTTGTTCAGAACTGCCCACCCGCCGTAGCCAATACCGCAGATCAAAGCCAACAGCACGGCGGACGATCCAATCGCACGAGGTTCAATTTGGCTGACCAGAGACTCTTTGCCTGGAATATACGGCGTATTCGGCGAAATGAACGGGTCGCGGCCCATCGGACCACGGGCAGGCAAGCCGCCCACCGGTTTGCGGACAACGGACGCCTCTGCGGACATGCCGTGCGCGACCTCAAATCCGCTTTCTTTGCAGAAGGCCGCAAATGTCTCATCAGGGTTCATACCCAGATAACGCGCGTAAGAACGCACATACCCGGCGATGAAGCCGGGTGTGTCGAAGGCATCTGGATCAGAGTCTTCTATGGCTGCGATGTAATTGGCTTTGATCCGCAATTCTCGCTGAACATCCAGTAGAGATTTGCCCATGGTGGCGCGTTCGCCGCGCATCATATCACCAAGTCGCACCTCATAATCGTCATAGCCTTTCGGCCGGACGTCAACGTCGTCTTCGGATTCGCGCTGAGATCTGCGCCCAATCATCCCTGCTGCCCCATTTTGCCTACGCGTGTTTTACGCTAGCGCCGAATCACTGCCTAAATGATTCGAACACTGATTTTGTTAGCGTAAGCTTAACACGCGACAAACAAGTTGCACACTTTGGCGTGAGGTTAACCAGCAAGTTCGGCGCGATTTAGCGCACAATGTGACCAAAGTTCGTCCATCGCGACCACCAGACGGTTCATTTCGTCGGGCCCATGCACCGGCGACGGGGTGAATCGCAAGCGCTCGGTTCCACGCGGAACCGTCGGGAAATTGATCGGCTGAACGTAAATTCCATGGTCGTCCAGCAACCGATCGCTCAGGATTTTGGTGTGGACCGGGTTACCGACGATCAGAGGAACGATGTGGCTGCCGTGGTCAATCAAAGGCAGTCCCAGCCCCTTGAGGCGCAATTTGAGGATCTGTGCCTGAGTTCGATGCAGTTCGCGCAGTTCTGTCGCACTCTTCAGATACGCGACAGACGCCGCTGCGCCTGCTGCCACCGCAGGCGGCAGAGAGGTCGTGAAGATGAAGCCCGGCGCGTAAGAGCGTACGGCGTCGCACATCTTTTCACTCGCGGCAATGTAGCCACCCATCACGCCAAAAGCTTTTGCCAATGTACCGTTGATGATGTCGATACGATGCGCCAAACGATCCCGCTCTGTCACACCGCCTCCGCGCGGGCCGTACATGCCGACAGCGTGGACCTCATCAATGTAGGTTAACGCGCCGAATTCATCCGCCAAGTCGCAGATTTCTTCGATCGGACCAAAATCACCGTCCATCGAATACACGGATTCAAATGCGATCAGCTTGGGCGCCTTGGGATCGTCAGCCTCAAGCAACTCTCGCAGATGGGCGACATCATTGTGGCGGAATATGCGCTTGGCACCTCCATTGCGGCGCACACCTTCGATCATTGAGGCGTGGTTCAATGCATCAGAATAGATGATCAGACCCGGAAACAGCTTTGGCAGCGTGCTCAGCGTTGCGTCATTGGCGATATAGGCGCTTGTGAACAGCAGCGCCGCTTCTTTTCCGTGCAGATCAGCAAGCTCGGCTTCAAGCTGGTTGTGATACACAGTCGTCCCCGAGATGTTACGCGTGCCGCCCGAACCAGCTCCGGCGGCGTCAACGGCCTCGTGCATCGCGTTTAGTACGACCGGGTGTTGCCCCATACCCAAATAGTCGTTGCCACACCATACGGTGATATCCTGCTGCGACCCGTCAGGACGCGTCCGAACAGCATGAGGAAAGTGGCCATTGCGCCGTTCGATATCAATGAAAGTCCGGTAGCGGCCTTCGTCATGTAGCCTTGCGATCGCTGAATCAAGCTGAGCAGTATAGTCCACCGGTTTCTCCTTACTTGCCCGACCTTGTTCACAACGGTCGAACGTCTTTCATGGCACCGATTCCGGAAGATCCGAAACTGCACCGATGCACTCAATTTAAGCTCACGACATATAACGAGCTAAGAGAATGCGTATTTGATTTGCATCAAATATCTTTTTGCATCCCACTCGACAAGTAAAGTTTCGGCAAACAGACGCGGGGAAACGACGCAGGCAATACGGAAAATCCACCTACTATTTTCGCCTCCCGCCCTACGATCGTCAAAAGCGCACTGGACGGCGCCGATAGCGCTGATAGGGTTCCGCCAAATCATCATGGCAGGAGACCCCCAATGTCGCTGGACTCTGTTCTGGACCGTATCGACACCGATCTTCAAACCTCAATTGACCGCCTGATGGAACTGCTCCGCATTCCTTCGGTTTCAACGGATCCGGCCTATGACGCTGATGTCAGTCAGGCCGCCGACTGGTTGGTCTCGGATTTGAAATCCATCGGAGTTGCGGCGGAAAAGCGGGAAACCACCGGGCATCCCATGGTCGTGGGACATATAGGTGAGGGCAGCGACGCGCCGCATGTGCTGTTCTATGGTCACTATGACGTGCAGCCCGTCGACCCTTTGAACCTGTGGAATCGTGACCCGTTCGATCCAGCGATTGAAGAGACCGAAAATGGCCCTGTTATCCGGGGCCGAGGCTCATCCGATGACAAAGGTCAATTGATGACCTTCGTCGAAGCATGCCGCGCCTGGAAAGCCGTTCACGGCACCCTACCCTGCCGCATCACGTTCTTCTTTGAAGGTGAAGAGGAATCCGGCTCACCCTCACTGGTCCCGTTCCTGCGCGAAAACGCGGCTGAACTAAAGGCAGATCTGGCCTTGGTCTGCGACACGTCAATGGTGTCGCGTGGCGTTCCCTCCATCGCATCTCAACTACGTGGAATGCTCAAAGACGAATTCACAATCAGCGGACCCCGGATTGACCTGCATTCGGGTCACTATGGTGGCCCCGGCCTGAATCCCCTTCGCGAATTATCTAAAATTGTGGCGTCCTTTTACGATGAAGAAACTGGCCGCGTCGCCGTTGACGGTTTTTATGAAGGTGTCCACGACGTTTCAGCCGAACAGCTTCGCCAATGGGAAGGCTGCGGGTTTGATGAGGCCGAATATCTCAACTCAGTTGGATACACGCAGCCACACGGCGAAAAAGGGTTTTCCGCGCTTGAACAGCAATGGGCCCGCCCAACGCTTGAGGTAAACGGGCTTTGGGGTGGATACAACGGTGCCGGGTCAAAAACGGTTATCCCGTCGCGAGCCCATTGCAAAATCACTTGCCGTCTTGTCGGCGAGATGGATCCGGATGACTTGCGCGACAAGATTCGAAAACATGTCGAACAACGCCTGTCGACGGATGCAAAAATCGAATGGGATAACGACCTAGAAGGCTCGCCCGCTTCTGTCATGAATCTGGACCGCCCCGAATTCGAAGCAGCGCGGGGTGCCTTATCCGATGAATGGGGCCGCGAGGCCGTCTTCACAGGTATGGGCGGCTCTATCCCGGTCGTCGGCTATTTCAACACTGAACTCGGGCTGGACTCGATGCTGGTTGGTTTCGCCAACGACGATGACGCGATCCATTCCCCCAATGAGAAATACGACGTCAAAAGCTTCCACAAGGGCATCCGATCGTGGGCGCGCATTCTGGACGCTCTGACCAGATAGACTTTAATGCGAGGCTCTGCCTCGCGCTCCGGGATATTTGGGGCCAGATGAAGTACGGATCCTCCGCTTCATCTGGCTAAAAATATCCCGGGGGAGTCGCCCGGTACGGGCGGCGGGGGCAGAGCCCCCATGCTCGGCCCATCACATATGGATTACCCGGTCATAGGCGTCCAGTACGCTTTCATGCATCATTTCCGACAGTGTCGGATGCGGGAAGACCGTATTCATCAGGTCTTCTTCGGTTGTCTCCAACTGACGCCCGACAACATACCCTTGAATCAACTCCGTGACTTCAGCGCCGATCATATGTGCACCCAAGAGCTCTCCGGTCTTGGCGTCGAAAATAGTCTTGATCATCCCTTCAGGTTCGCCCAACGCGATCGCCTTGCCATTGCCGATGAAAGGGAAGCGGCCAACTTTGATATCATAGCCTAGCTCTTTGGCTTTCGCCTCGGAATATCCCACTGACGCGACCTGCGGCTGGCAATAGGTACAGCCCGCGATGCTTTCTGGCTTGACCGGGTGCGCGTGCTTGCCCGCGATCAGGTCGGCAACCATGACCCCTTCGTGGCTGGCCTTGTGCGCCAGCCATGGAGCGCCTGCGATATCACCAATGGCGTATAGGCCATCGACCCCGGTCCGGCAGTATTCGTCCGTCACCACATGTGTCCGGTCAATCTTGACGCCCAATGCTTCGAGGCCCAACCCCTCGACATTGCCAACGATTCCGACCGCTGAGATTACAGTGTCAAAGTCGTGCTTTTCCACTTTTCCTTTGACCTCAATATGTGCGGTCACCTTGCCCTTGGCACGGTCCAACTGCTTGACCATCGCCTTTTCCATGATGGTCATGCCCTGCTTGGTAAATGCTTTTTTGGCAAAGGCGCTTATTTCTGCATCTTCAACGGGCAACACGCGATCCATCACCTCGACCACTGTCGTATCTGCCCCCAACGTGTTGTAGAAGCTGGCGAATTCGATACCGATCGCACCGGACCCGATGACAAGCAGTTTCTTGGGCATGCGCGGCGGCTGCAATGCGTGCTTGTAGGTCCAGACCAGATCGCCGTCCGCCTCAAGGCCCGGCAATTCACGAGCGCGGGCGCCTGTGGCCAGAACAATATTCTTGGCCGTCAGCTCTTCGGTTCCCTTGTCGGTTTTAACTGAAACCTTGCCTTTGGCAGGGATTGTCGCCTCGCACATCACCACGGTGACCTTGTTCTTCTTCAGCAGATGACCAATGCCGCCGGACAACTGCGCGGCAACCCCGCGTGAGCGTTTGACAACAGCGTCCAGATCATAGCCGATCTTGTCCGCCTTCAGTCCGAAATCCTTGGCCCGTTCCATCAGGTGAAATACCTCTGACGACCGCAGCAGCGCCTTGGTCGGGATACATCCCCAGTTCAGGCAGATGCCGCCAAGATGTTCACGTTCTACTACAGCGGTTTTCAGGCCTAGCTGGGCCGCGCGAATAGCAGCGACATACCCGCCGGGACCGGCGCCAATTACGATCAGATCAAAAGATTGTGCAGCCATGTTTCCCTCTCGGCGCAGGTCGATTCAGAAATTAGTTTACCATTAAACTAATTGCTTTAACGCATCAATACATTGCCCCCGCGACAAAAGCGACGCAGGGTCAAGTGACGCCAAATGCACTGATTTGAGCCTATACCCAGCGGCCTTCTATGGCTAGAAGTTAGGGGCCAGTCGTCGATGGCAATTGTTTAACCCAAGAAATTCAAGAGGCTTATCATGGCCAGAACGCTTAAAGATCTGTTGCTTGCATTGCTGAACGCCACACTCATCCTGGTTGCCCTGTGTCTGTTTCTGGGGTGGAAATTGGCCTCAACGGTCGAAGGCATCACGACAGCCTTCGCTGAGAATATCCAGATTGTTGCGCCCCTCAAGCAGGAACTCCAGGGGGTACGAGGTGAGTTGGCGGCTTTGCGCAGCGACTTGTCCTCGATTCAAATTGGCGAAAGCCTTGCGAATAGCGCGGCAGCACAGAAAATCTCGACCGCTTTAGCCAAGCTCGACAATCTGGAAAAAGAGCTACAGGCAAAGCAGGCCCGGATTTCGGAACTGACTGAATCACCAGACGAATTGATCAATACGGCCATTGAGGCCTCGGCCGACGCAATCGCCGACCGGATCATTGAAATACGTGGATGCGTGCCTGCGTCTTAACCGGCGGCCTGCAACTCTCGGACCGTCGCGCCATAGCCGCCCATGTCCACATACGCCGCTTCAGGCTCGGTCATTGGCCGCGACAGCGCTTCGTTGCGGTATGGGAACCGCCCGAATTGCCGGATTACCTCACGGTGTGCACGCGCATGTAAAAGATTACTCGAATCCTTGCTGACATTCTGACACATCAACCGCACACAGCGTTCCTGATCACACAGATTTTCCGAATGCATCAGGGGAAGATAAAAGAACTGCCTTGCGGGCTCGTCGATCTTCAGATCCCACCCCTTGTCCACAGCGCATTTGGCCGCTGACAAGGCCGCACGGTCAGATGCAAACGCCTTGGCGCTGCCTCGGAACATGTTGCGTGGAAATTGATCCATCAGGATGATGTACGCCAACGCACCACTGGGATAGGTCAGCCAAAGGGAAAACTTGCCCTCATTTGCTGCCTCCCACATGGTTTGGAATTTTTCGCGGATTTCAGCGTCAAGCGCATCGTCCTGCAAATACCAACCCTTGGGACCGACTTCATCCAACCAAAAACTCAGTACGTCTTCAGGCCCTGCCATTGCCCTAAACTCCGTCTGTTCGCCTCCCCCAAGGACGTAACGTCATTTAAGGACGTTTTACAGGTTTGTTACAGTAACATATTGCAACACTTGCGACATAAATCCGTGTCTTAGGCAATATCTTGCGTGTCCTGCTCGGCTTCCGCCGCCTCGATGGCCACTTCCTGCGCTACTTCAAACGCAACGGGTGAGGCTGTGGGGTAAAGCGGAGACATCGTACCCGTTTCGTCGACCGGGATCGCGGCGCGTTGTGTCATGCGATACATTGCGTACCCTGCGGTTATGACCAGCAACATCGCAATGAACAGGAAAAACCCCTGAGGGCCAAACACGGCGTCGCCCATTAACCAACCGGTGATCAGCGGCCCGGCAATCGCACCCAACCCGTTGATAAAAACCAGACCGCCTGAAGCGGCCGCCATATCCTCATGCTCGAGGAAGTCATTGGCATGCGCAATCAACAGGGAATAGAGCGGATTCGACATCCCACCGATCACGAAAGCGGCAATCAGCAGGATCGGAAATGTCGTTCCGAACAACATGCCGGCAATCGACCCTCCGGCCCCGGCGATGGCGACCAGCATGATAAGAAACCGGCGATCCATGCGGTCGGAAAACCAGCCAAGCGGATACTGCAAGACGACGGCCCCGACGTAGAACGCGGCGATAAAGGTCGAGATTTCGACCAACGTCAGCCCAGCCCGTGCACCATACACCGACGCCATACCGAACTGAGCCGAGAACACGCCGCCCAACAGGAACATGCCGACACAGCCGAGCGGTGACTTACCCATCAATTCGCGCAGGGTCATCGGCTTGGTCGTGTCAAAGGCTGGTGTAGGTGAAATTGACAACAGGATCGGCCCGAAGGAAATCGAAACCAGAATCGACGCGATCACGAAAGTCTCATAGCCCGCGGGGTCTCCGACCAGCATCAAGCCTTGCGCCGTAATGATCCCGGTCATCTGGACGATCATATACAACGACAGCGCCTGCCCCCTGTTTTTGTTGCTGGCGGCGTTGTTCAGCCAACTTTCGGCCGTAACGTAAACACCGGAAAAGCAAAACCCGATTACGACACGGCCCAGAATCCAAGCCACAGGTTCGGTCAGCGTTGGATACATGATCATCACGGCCGAAATGAACGAAGCCAGCGCCGCAAAGACACGGACGTGCCCCACGCGCCGGATCATCTCGGGCGCCAAGCGCGATCCGCCGAGGAAACCCACGAAATACGCCGACATCACAAAGGACATCTCGAGAGTCGAGAACCCCTCAATCTCGCCGCGAACACCAAGGATCGTGCCTTGCAAACCGTTGCCGACCATAAGCAGGCCCACGCCAAGAAGAAGCGCCCATGCGCTGGACAGGACCTGGATCATTGGGACCTCCGCGAAAAATCGGTCTGAATTACGGATTCGTTTTGATATGAAAAACGGCTCTAGGCATGCTTGTCTACGACATAACCGTAATGCGATCCCGACAACGCGGCGGTCACGGTATCAAAAGCGACGCATCTCCGTAGGAAAAGAACCGATATTTCTGGTCGATTGCGTGGGCGTAGACATCGCTCATGCGAGTCTGCCCCATCAAGGCCGACACCAGCATAAGAAGTGTGGATTTCGGCAAGTGAAAGTTGGTCATCAGCGCGTCGGTGACGTGAAATTGGAAGCCGGGATAGATGAATATGTCTGTCTCGCCTTCCCACGGTTCGATCCGGCCAGAGCGCGCGGCGCTTTCGATCAGGCGCAGCGCAGTGGTTCCAACTGGTATGACCCGTCCGCCAGCGGCCTTGGTCTTTTGGATTTCGTGGGCAGCCTGCGCGCTGACCCTGCCCCATTCAGCGTGCATTTTATGCGTAGTCACGTCTTCGACTTTCACCGGCAGAAAGGTCCCAGCACCGACATGCAGTGTGACATGAGTGATTTGCACACCGCGCTCGTCCAACGCGCGCATAAGCGCGTCGTCGAAATGCAGCGACGCGGTCGGTGCAGCCACCGCACCCGAATTTCGGGCCCAGATTGTCTGGTAATCTGTCTTGTCTTGATCGTCCGCCGGACGCTTGGCCGCAATATAGGGCGGCAAGGGCATCGCACCGGCATGTTCCAGCGCGGCGTCAAAATCCTCTCCGGTCAGATTGAACCGCAGAAACGCCTGCCCGTCATCTACCCGCTCCAAAGTGGCGCTGAGTTGGTCCGAGAACCTGATCTCTTCGTGCAGCTTCACCTTCTTCAGCGGTTTGATCAGCGCGGCCCACGTTCCATCGGCTTGCGGGTCTAGCAGGGTTGCTTCGATCGCCGCTGAAACGGGGCCCTGTGCGCTGTCACGGTGCCGCCGTCCGTTCAGGCGCGCCGGGATCACACGCGTATCGTTAAGGACAAGGCGATCCCCGGGCTGCAACCAATCGGGTAGATCAAACACATGCGCGTCCGAGATTGCGTCGCCATCGACCACAAGGAACCGCGCCGACGAACGCGGCGTTGCCGGGCGCGTGGCAATCAGATCTTCGGGCAGGTGGAAATCGAAATCGCTGAGTTTCATGCGCGCGTCATACAAGGCCAGACCGGATTCAGCAACAGCCCAGATCAATGATCCTTCGGAGGGGAACCAAAGGTCTTTTTCGGCTCATCGGGCTTTACAGGCAGGGAATTCGGGCCGTCGGTCACAGTGGGAGCCGGGGCGCGCAAGAGGTTGCGCAAGAACAACGGCGCAAGGCCCGACAAGGGGTTCACAGACACTTTGGGCGAAGTCAGTGGGCCCGTTAGATTATAATTGAAGCCAATAACGCCCTCACCCTTTTTGGTGAAAACGCTGCCGATCGCGTTGACCAGATAAATCGGCGAAATCGCACCCCGCAGATTCAGCATTCCCGCGACCGTATCTATCGTCCCATCAAAAGACAGACCCATGGACGGGCCAACCGCGCTTCCGCTGAGGACTTTGACCTCGGTCGGCGTAATGCGCATCCGGCTTTCAATGGTCGAGAAAAAGATACCCTGCCCCGCCATTTCATCCAACAAACCAACAAGGCTGATCGCGTTCAGCAAGGCGGCCATCGCAGGGGCATCCGTGATCCGCGTATTCACGATCTTTAGGTTAACGTCATAGTTCCCGGGCGCGCCAACGGGCTCGAGGCTCATATCAAGCGAGCCGCCACGTGCCTGAGTGATGACCCCTGCCGATCGCAGCACCTCACCGGCATCGGACGACTTTAATTCCACGGCGCTGCGCCCACCGCGCGGAGTGACCTGTCCGCGAACCGACGCGCCTCCGTTCACGCCGGCTGTGAATGCGCCAGTGATGCCGCCCGACGTCTGGAATGATCCGTTGAATCCCGTCAGCGCGACCGATTCTGTGACCTGCAAGCGGTCCAGCACGACGTCCAGTGCAGGCCCGCGCCCGCCGCCTCCACCACCGCTGCTACCTTCGCCGAAAGTGGCACCACCCAAATTCATGACACCGCCCAGCACGCGGATATCCGGCAAGGACGAACCACGATTCACCAGCTCGGCGGGGACGGCCAGCCAGTTGCCCAGATCGAAAGAGCTGAACTGAACCTTGTCAAAATCCCCCCCTTCGCGAAACGAGATCGAAGCCGTGGTACGCAAACCCGCCGCATCCAGCTTTAGCTCATCCACACGCAACTGATCGCCCAGCGTGGCGTCGACGTTCAATATTCCGGCGGTCTGTCTGCCTTTGCGCCAGCCAAGTTCGGGTATGGCCAAGGCAACACCAACCAGATCAGAGGTCGCTGCCAGCTTTATTGGGTCGCCTGCTCCGATGCCGATAGAGACCTGTGCGGTTCCCTGCCCCGTCAGCATACCCTGCGGTAATCCGGCTTTCAGCTCGGTCATCAGACGGGGCGACAGTTCGATTTCACCGGTAACCTCGCTGCGTTGTGGGCCTGAACCACCGATGGGTTGGCGCCATGTCACGTCAACCGGAACATCACCAAACAGACCATACCCGCCAATCTCGACCGAATTCTGATCGCCCTGTACATTCAGGCGGTCTGAACTGACCGAGAATCCCGGCACCAACCGGTCGCTTGCAACGTTGTCGATTTCGCCGGTGAAGTGGAACTCTGTTTCTTCGAATTTCAAACCTTTCTTCATAGGCAACGCCAGAGTACCCGACAGGTTGACTTCACCCTGAGCCATATCCACAGGAAGCCCGGCTTTCGTCAACAACTCCAGAGGCTTACGATCCAGCAGCGACAGCGCCGCAGTCGCTGAACCCCGCGCTTTTATCCGGGCAATGGCCGGTGACGGGCCCTTGATTGTTGTATCGGGAATGATGAACGACGTGCCCGAAGCATCGACCGCCCCGCCAGCATCGGCGATCACCACCCCGCTTTCGGCAGATGCGGTAAACCGATCGTCAAGCAAGCTGACCCGACCCTGCGCGTCCTGAATGGGGGGTAAGGTCTTGGCGTAGCGGATTTTGGCGTTTTCGAACCCAAGCCCCAAGTAAATGTCCGGCTTGCGCCCCGGTTGCAGTCGCAATGCAAACTCGACGTTCCTAAATTGGCCTTCATACAGGTTTTCAGACACCCAGAGCCGTGGTTTCGGGGCCAGAATTTCAGGCCAGTAATTCAGCAACCGGTCGGCAGTCATTGTATCCAGATGCGCATCCAGCGCCGCCACCCATCCATCCGGGCGGCCGATCAAATTACCCGAAGCACGCAAAGTGTGGTCTGCGTCGACCAGCGTCAGTTGCCCCAATCGCACCTCGAACGGTGCCAGCTTCAGTTGGAAATCAAGATTTGCCCGTGCGGATTCAAGTGACTCGGGGAAAAGACCACCGGGATAGATATCAATTTTGTTCAGATCCAGTTGCGCCGTCAGGCTTTCCAATGTCCCGTCGTCAATCCCCTGCAGATAAGCCGAGCCGCTGGCCTGAACCGACCCCAGATCGGAAACGATCGAGACTTCGTTGAAATCCAGCACCTGCGCAGCGGGATCATAGGTGAAATAGGTCCGCGCAGAGTCAAATCGAATGGGTTGTGTCTCGGGCGTCGGCTGGATGACACCTGCGGCAATATTCAGTGTCGCGAACAGGGGGCCCAATGCGGCCTGATCGTCGACGCTGCCGCGAAGGGCGCCGGAAATCGGCGCGTCAAGCTCTTGCAACCACGCCAGCGCAAGGCTTTGTCCTGCGATATCCTCAGCGGGCAGATCGGTGATGGAAATGCCGAAACTTGCCTCGGGCGTGCCCAAAACGCTGGAATAATTGGCCTCGATCGAGCTGGCATAATCCCGGCCGGTCAAAACCGAAAACCCGGTGGCAAGGCGCATTTCGTCCCCGCTGCGCGCAATCGAAATATGCCCTCCGTCGAACACCCAGGCACGGCCCAGGCGCAAATCCTGATAGTCCAACGTCAGGTTCTGCAACTCAACCGATCTAAGGCCCGACAGGATCGGAGAAAGAAATACATCGTCGGATTCTTCGATCAGTTCAGCCAGTGTGGGTGCCTGCTGTACGGGCGAGCTGCCGGTGCCGACCGTCAGCGATAGCGCGCCATCTTCGCCGCGCGTCAGGGCGATCTGGACATCTTGCAGGACTATTCGCCTTGGCCGGATTTGCCCCCGCAAAAGCCCCCGCATCGACAGGCGTGTGCGCAAGTCCGACACTTGAGCGATCTGCTGTCCGGCGGCATCGCTAATGGTCACATCCGTCAGGCGAAGCCGGGGGCGCCACTGCTCATTTACAAAAAAGGTGGCATCCCCGAAGCGGATTTTCAGCCCGCCCAGCGTTTGATCAAGCCGCTTTTCAGCCTGAACCCGCATCCAGTTCGGGGCGTGCAGTTGCTGACCAATCAGAAAGAACCACCCTGCAAAAGCCATCGCAGCAAGCGCAAGAGCGAACCACATCGTCCAGCGAAGGGCAGTACGACGACGCGACCGACCGCGCCGGGGTTTGCCCGGATGGTCTGCACTTTTGTCTTCGTGCTGCACCAATTTTCTATCCACGCCTTTCAACCCGCTCGCGCCGCCCTATGATGACGGGCAGCACTTAAAAAACCTTTAACGGAGTTTCCAATGCCCGACGTTACAGACACTGCCCCTGATTTCACGTTGCCCCGCGACGGCGGTGGCGAGGTCACGTTGTCAGACCTGCGCGGCGGTGCCGTCGTTCTTTTCTTCTATCCTCGCGATGATACGCCGGGCTGCACCAAGGAATCCATCGGTTTCTCGGAACAACTTCAAGCCTTTGCCGAGGCGGGCGCTCAAATTTTCGGCATTTCGCGGGACACCATTGCCAAGCACGACAAGTTTGTAGCCAAGCACAACCTGACGACCCCTCTGCTATCCGACGAGGGGTCAACCGTTTGCGAGGACTATGGCGTCTGGGTGGAAAAGAACATGTACGGGCGCAAGTCGATGGGGATCGAACGCTCGACCTTTCTGATCGACGCCGACGGCAAGATCGCCCGCGTCTGGCGCAAGGTCAAAGTTCCCGGTCACGTGGATGAGGTACTTGAGGCTGCGCGCGCGCTCTGACCCTCTTTTCTGCAACCGCCATCCAGTCTAAGACCCGCGCAAACGCAAAAGCGGAGAAACCCGGTGTCGAAAACACTGACCCAGATGGCGACCGAAGTCCTGACCACTGCAGAAGGGCGCGCAAAAACCGCCCTTTCCAAACGCTATGCCGCTGAATGGTTCGCGTCGCGCAAGGGTGATGCACCTGAGATTGAGATTGGGACAGCGACCCCACCGCTTTACCCGTCGCGGCCAGAAAAGCCTGAATTGCTGTCGCCCCGCGATGTTCCAAAACGCCGACCAGGAACCGAGGCCGGGCGGATTGCCCTGCTGCACGCCGTGGCTCATATCGAACTGAACGCCGTTGATCTGCACTGGGACATCATCGCCCGGTTCGGACATGTGCCGATGCCAATCGGTTTCTACGACGACTGGGTGAAATGCGCAGAAGAAGAGTCACGTCATTTTGAGATGGTTTGCGACTGCCTTGAGCAGATGGGCAGCTATTACGGTGCCCTGCCCGCCCATTCGGGAATGTGGCGCGCGGCCGAAGATACGGCTGAGGATTTGATGGGACGGCTGGCTGTGGTTCCGATGGTGCTGGAAGCCCGCGGGCTGGATGTAACCCCCGGAATGATTGACATCTTCCGCAAGGCGAAGGCTGAACAGGCTATCGCTGCACTCGAGGTGATCTACGCCGAAGAAGTCGGGCACGTGGCCTATGGATCAAAATGGTTCCATTTCCTATGTGGGCGTGAGAATGCCGACCCAAAGGATGTGTTTCACGAATTGGTCCGGCGGTATTTCCACGGCGTCCTGAAGCCCCCTTTCAACGAGGAAAAACGCGCCGAAGCGGGGTTGCCGCCAGATTTCTACTGGCCTTTGACTGAAGACCTGCCTCAGCCCGGACACGACCATTAAACGTGCTCAAGTTGACGTTATCGGCAATTTCCCGCCGAGAATTGGCGGGAAAAACCTACTTTGTTGGGTAAACTGGTTAACAAACTTGCCCAAAACCTGAGCTCCCTCTATGCACTTCGGCCAAGGGACGGCTATCACTCACGACCGATCCCGATCTTGGGGATGAAGAGGGAAGACGCGTGCGAACACGTCTGGCAATCAAACTACACTCGCTGCTTGAACGGCATTTTCCGGAACGCAGGGTTTTTCTGAAATCCGACAACGACACACGGTTCATCCGGCTCAGTTCGGAAACGCAGGTCGCTGCTGTTGCTGGCGTTGCGGTGATTGTTGGCTGGACCGCTGTCGCGACCGCGATCTTGCTGATGGACAGCATCGGATCGGGCAATTTCCGCGAACAGGCGAAACGAGATCAGGCCACCTATCAGGAACGGCTGAATGTTCTGTCGGCCGAACGCGATGTGCGCGCGCAAGAAGCGTTGATGGCGCAGGACCGATTCAACGCAGCGCTGGAACAGATTTCCGCCATGCAGTCCGAGCTGCTGGCCTCGGAAAACCGCCGCCGCGAGCTTGAGACCGGGATCGAAGTGATCCAGACGACCTTGCGCGCGACAATGAAGCAGCGCGAAGAAGCCCGCACTGAGCTGGCCAAGATGAACCAAGAGGCAGGTTCGGGCGAGGTGCAGATGGCATATGCCACTAACCCTGCCCAAATGAACTTCATGACCGAGGCATTGGTCAGGACCGCGATGGAACGTGATCAGATCGCGGCCGATGCCAAGGATGCGCTGGATCAGCGCGACGAGCTGGAACTGGAAATCCAGCTAATGCAGGAACGCAGCGACGAAATTTTCCGTCAGCTAGAAGAGGCAATGGTCATCTCTGTCGAGCCGCTCGACAAGATGTTCCGCAAAGCAGGAATGCCCACCGACCGTATCATCGAAGAAGTACGGCGTGGGTACAGTGGCATGGGTGGCCCCCTAACCCCCATATCCTTCAGCACGCGCGGTGAGGAACTGACCCCCGACGAAATCCGCGCGAATACCCTGCTGCAGCAGATGGATCAGCTGAACCTCTATCGCATTGCTGCAGAAAAAGCGCCGTTTGCAAGCCCGGTAAACGCGGTTGTCCGCTTCACCAGTGGCTACGGGACACGCCGCGACCCCAAGACCGGAGGTCGCCGCATGCATAACGGTGCTGATTTTGCAGGTGCACATGGAACGGATATATTTGCGACCGCTGACGGAGTGGTCACCCATGCAGGCTGGCAATCCGGGTTTGGACGGCTGGTAAAAATCAAGCATGCCTTCGGAATTGAGACACTTTACGCCCATAATACCAAGATCAAGGTAAAGGTTGGTCAAAGGGTCTCGCGCGGGGATCATATTGCTGATATGGGTAGCACCGGACGGTCGACCGGCACGCATCTGCACTATGAAGTACGCGTGAACGGAAAACCTGTTAACCCAATGACTTACATCAAGGCTGCGAGAAATGTTTTCTAAGAGCAAAATCAACGAGCCCGGTTCGAATGCACCAGAAGCGGCAAAACCCGCCGCACCAGCAACACCGGCTGCCCCTGCACCGTCAGAAAACAAGGCGAGCACCGCGCCCAAGCCCAAGCCTCCGGCGTCGGTTCTGTCTTCGGATTTGCACATCACCGGCAACCTGAAAACCTCGGGCGATATCCAGGTTGAAGGAACTGTCGAAGGCGACATTCGCGCGCATCTTCTGACGATTGGTGAAACCGCGACCATCAAGGGCGAAGTCACCGCAGATGACGTGGTAATCAATGGTCGCATCGTTGGCCGTGTGCGTGGTCTGAAAGTACGCCTAACCTCGACCGCACGTGTCGAAGGCGACATCATCCACAAGACCATCGCCATCGAAAGCGGCGCGCATTTCGAAGGTTCGGTCCAGCGTCAGGACGACCCGCTGAACCCTGGCCGCAGTGCCAAGGGCGGCGCAAATCCGGCGGCGGAAGTCAAGCAGTAACACCTGTTTCGCCCGGATTGAAAATTCAACGCCGCAGGGAAACCTGCGGCGTTTCTTTTTTGCCTTGGACCACGGCGCACTTTCAGGTTCCAAGACGCAACCCGCCTGTATAAGCTTGTGAAATGTGGATTTTCTTTGCCTTAGTTCTGTTGATCGCAGGCTTTTTTACCTATCGCCATTGGGCCAGAACACAGGAGCGCAAGGCCCTGCTGTCCACCCCACTTACCCCTGAACAGCGCGCCATAATCGAAGCCCAGGTTCCCTTAGTGCGCCGTTTGCCGCCTGACCTGCGCGTAGGCCTCGACGGCAAGGTGAACCTGTTTCTGAATCAGGTCCGGTTTTTTGGTTGTGACGGTCTTGAGGTCACGGAAGAAATGCGTCTGGCCATCGCCGCGCAGGCATGTCTCCTGATTATCAACAACACGCTCTGGTACGATCACCTCACCACGATCCTGATCTACCCCAACGCCTTCAAGTCCCGGCAACGCAGGCAGGACGGCTATGTGGTCAGCGAAAAGGAAATCATCCGCACCGGGGAAAGCTGGGATCGGGGGCCGGTCATTCTGTCGTGGTCTCACAGCAGGCAAGGCGCATTGGATGATCATGATGGACAAAACGTAGTCCTGCACGAATTCGCACATCAGATCGACGATCTGTCGGGCGGAACCAACGGCGTTCCAATCCTCAGCGAAGGCCAGACCTTCGCCGAGTGGGAACGAGCATTTCTGGCGGCATACGATGCCCATGTTCAATCCGTAGAAAAAGGGCGGCACACGGTCATCGACCCATATGGCGCCGTCGGGCACGAAGAGTTCTTTGCGGTATCGGTCGAGGTCTTTTTTGAACGGCCCCGCGCCTTGAAGTCCGAGGCGCCCGGCATTTACGAGCAGTTGGCCAAGCTGTTCCGGCTGGATCCCGTAACCTGGAATTAACCTGCCTTGGCGGAACCGGGTTCCGTAAAAATTTCACAAAACAGGTTTTTTGAATTACACTGAACCCATTGTTTTTCGGAGGGCTTTTCATGTCATCAAAACTCATGGCCGAATTCTTCGGCACGTTCTGGCTGGTACTGGGCGGCTGCGGCAGCGCCGTCTTAGCGGCAGGCGTCGCCGATGTCGGCATCGGCTGGCTGGGTGTATCTTTCGCTTTTGGCTTAACCGTTCTGACAATGGCATACGCGGTCGGCCATATTTCGGGCGGGCACTTCAATCCTGCCGTCAGTCTTGGCCTGATGATCGGTGGAAGGTTCCCGGCAAAAGACCTTATTCCCTATTGGATCGCCCAGGTCGTCGGCGCAATTGCCGCAGCGGTCGTCCTGTACCTGATCGTAAGCGGCGCACCCGAATTCACTGGGGTCGGAAGCTTTGCCAGCAACGGCTATGGCGAAGCGTCCCCCGAAGGGTATTCGATGATGTCCGCCTTGATCATCGAGATCGTACTGACGGCGTTTTTCATCGTAATCATTCTGGGCGCGACGTCTGAGGGTGCTCCAGCTGGTTTCGGCCCCATCGCCATCGGGTTGGGCCTGACGCTGATCCACCTGATTTCGATCCCGGTGACGAATACATCCGTAAACCCGGCGCGCTCAACCGGTGTTGCGCTGTTTGCCGACGGCCCGGCCCTTTCACAACTCTGGTTATTCTGGGTGGCCCCGCTGATCGGCGGTGCGATTGGGGCCGTGATCTGGAAAGCCATGGGCGACGACTAAGCCCCGTCTAACAAAAAGGCCCCGGCGCAATCTGCGTCGGGGCCTTTTTTGTTACTCGGTTACAGTAACTTTTTTCATCACGTCGGGCTGTCCGATGACTGCTCCGTTGGGGCCATCGCCACGCTTGATCGCGTCGACAATGTCCATCCCGTCGGTCACCTGTCCAACAACAGTATATTGGCCGTTCAGAAACGGACCGGGCGCAAACATGATGAAGAACTGCGAATTGGCACTGTTGGGGTCTTGCGCCCGTGCCATGCCCACGACACCGCGGTCGTAATTGAAGTCCGAGAACTCGGCAGGCAGGTCAGGCCGGTCCGACCCACCGGTGCCAGCACGACGCAGATCGCTGCCCAGACGGCCATGTTCCACGTCGCCGGTCTGTGCCATGAAGCCATCGATCACGCGGTGAAAGACCACACCGTCATACTTGCCTTCGGCGGCAAGGGTGCTGATCTGTTCAACGTGCTTCGGAGCCAGATCGTCAAACAAATCAACGGTTACGGTGCCATTAGCCCCCTCGCCCTCGATCTCGATCTGCAAACCAGTGGCCAACGCGGGGCTGGCCAGCAAAGCAAATGCGGCTGCCAGCTTATACATCGGCTGCCACCTTAACGCTGATCATACGGTCGGGACTCATCGGCGGCTCACCCCGGACGATGGCGTCCACGTGCTCCATCCCGTCGATAACGCGGCCATAGACGGTGTACTGGCCGTTCAGGAAGTGATTGTCCTTGAAGTTGATGAAGAACTGCGAGTTGGCCGAGTCTGGGTTCTGCGAACGTGCCGCGCCCAATGTGCCGCGATCGTGGGGCAGTTTCGAAAATTCTGCCGGAACGTTCGGCAGCGACGACCCACCTGTACCGGCCATGCGGATGTTGAATCCGTCTTCCATATCGCCGTGCTGCACGTCGCCTGTCTGCGCCATGAAACCGTCGATCACACGGTGGAAGGCCACGTTGTCATACTCACCACCACGGGCCAGTTCCTTCATCCGGGCCGAGTGCTGGGGGGCCACATCGGGCAGCAGCTCGATGACGACATTGCCGTCTTTAAGTTCGATGATGATGGTGTTTTCGGGATCCTTGATCTCGGCCATGAGGCCCTCCTGTCGTTTATCTTGCGCAAATAACTATGACGCGGACGCATGAATGCCAAGTGACGCATTGACCTGAGGGCAAAATGCAGGAAAAGAACCGCCTAAAGCGGTTGTAACGACAAGGATGAAACGATGGGCTGGAAAACGCTGGATGATATGGACCTGAACGGCAAGCGTGTGCTGGTACGCGTGGACATCAACGTACCAGTTGTTGACGGCGTTGTGACCGACGCGACCCGCATCCAGCGCATCGTGCCCACGGTACGCGACATCCTTGCGGCGGGCGGCAAACCGATCCTGCTGGCGCATTTTGGACGCCCCGGCGGTGAACGCCGCGAGAACCTGTCGCTGAAGCAACTGGTCCCGACGCTTGAGACCGCTTTTGGCTCGACTGTCCTATTCGCCGCCGATTGCGTCGGCTCCGAGGCGGAACTGGCCGCCGAACAGTTGCAACCCGGTCAGGTGCTGCTTTTGGAAAACACCCGCTTTCACGCAGCGGAAACCAAGAATGACACTGATCTGGCTGCCGGTATGGCGCGTCTGGGCGAAATATATTGCAACGACGCATTTTCCGCCGCGCACCGCGCTCACAGCTCGACCGAGGCTATTGCCCGCATGCTGCCTGCCTGCGCTGGTCGGCTGATGCAGGCCGAGCTTGAGGCGCTTGAGGGCGCTTTGGGCACGCCCAAACGCCCTGTGACAGCCGTTGTGGGCGGGGCCAAGGTCTCGACCAAGCTGGAACTGCTGGGCAATCTGATCGACAAGGTGGACTACCTGGTTATCGGTGGCGGCATGGCCAACACGTTTCTGGTGGCCAAGGGTCTGAACGTGGGCAAATCGCTGGCGGAAACAGCGATGAAGGACACCGCAGCCGAGATCATGACCAAGGCCAAAACCTCGGGCTGTACCATCGTCCTGCCCACCGACATCGTCGTGGCCGAAAAGTTCGAAGCAGGTGCCCCTCATCAGGTTCTGCCCGCCGATCAATGTGCGGATGACGGAATGATCCTTGACGCAGGCCCCGACAGCGTGGCGGCGATTTCAGACATCTTCGGACAAAGCCAGACCCTGATCTGGAACGGGCCGCTGGGCGCGTTCGAGATTGAGCCCTTCGATACCGCAACCAACGCGGCAGCGCTGAAAGCCGCGGCACTGACGCGGTCCGGGCAATTGGTCTCAGTCGCGGGTGGGGGTGACACGGTCGCGGCTTTGAATGCGTCGGGTGCGGCCAAGGATTTCTCGTACATCTCGACTGCAGGCGGCGCGTTTCTGGAATGGATGGAAGGCAAAACCCTACCCGGTGTTGCGGCGCTAGAGCAATAAATCCACTAGCCCGTGCGTTTTTGTCGAATCAGGGGATTCACAACCCGAATCACCTGTGACATAGTGCTTTCAGAGGTCCAAAAAGGACCCGTTATTGAGGCAGACTTCATACGGCGGTAAACAGAGTGTCCCGTTCCAATCGGCCCGGTTTGGGCGCAGTCGCATTCTTTATGGTGGCGTTTATGCTGGGTGTTTATTTCACCTTTGCCGCCGTGCAAGGTGACTATGGCCTGTTCCGACGGGTCGAGATTGCAGCGGAACGGGACGCTCTGTCGCGCGACCTCGACAAGCTCGAGGCTGAAATTGCAGAGATGGAGAACCTGACCCGCCGTTTGTCGGATACTTATCTGGACTTGGATTTGTTGGACCAGCAAGCACGCTCTGTGCTGGGAATGATCCGCTCAAATGAGGTTGTCATCCGTTGATCCTCCACTGAATTGATCGATTTTGAAGCAAGCCGCAACCCGATTTTCGCGAGATCGGACGCTGCGTCACATTTACCCTCGCCAGAAAGCGGCAAATGCTTTATGAGATAGTTTAACGCTAAACTATCTTGCCGAGAGGGGGAGATCGCCACAATGGCTGCGCGAAAAACCGCAAAGAAACCAAATGTTTCGTCGGAAGAACTGACCACCTACTACCGAGAGATGCTGCTGATCCGCCGATTCGAAGAAAAGGCCGGTCAACTTTATGGCATGGGTCTTATTGGTGGATTCTGTCACCTGTATATTGGCCAGGAAGCCGTTGTTGTGGGCCTCGAGGCCGCAGCCAAGGACGGCGACAAGCGGATTACTTCTTACCGCGACCACGGTCACATGCTGGCCTGCGGCATGGATCCGGGCGGTGTGATGGCCGAACTGACCGGACGTATTGGCGGCCTGTCCAAGGGCAAGGGCGGCTCGATGCACATGTTCTCTAAAGAGAAGCACTTCTATGGTGGGCACGGCATCGTTGGCGCGCAGGTCCCGTTGGGCGCAGGTCTGGCCTTTGCCGACAAGTACAAGGAAAACGGTGGAGTCACCTTTACTTATTTCGGTGATGGTGCGGCCAACCAGGGTCAGGTTTACGAGACATTCAACATGGCCGCCCTGTGGGAATTGCCCGTCGTATTCGTGATCGAAAACAATCAATACGCTATGGGGACCTCTCAGGCGCGCTCGACCTCGACCAAAGACATCTACCACCGAGGTGAGGCCTTCGGTATCCCCGGTGAAATTGTCAATGGCATGGACGTACTGGCCGTCAAAGAGGCCGGTGAGAAAGCCGTCGCCCACTGTCGCGCTGGTAAGGGTCCCTACATCCTCGAGGTCAAAACCTATCGCTATCGCGGCCACTCGATGTCCGACCCGGCCAAGTATCGCACCCGCGAAGAGGTTCAGAAGGTCCGCGAGCAAAGCGATCCAATTGAGCATGTGCGCGAATTGCTGCTGACCGGCAAACACGCGACCGAGGACGACCTGAAGGCGATCGACAAAGAGATCAAAGAGATCGTCAATCAGGCTGCCGAATTCTCGAAAGAAAGCCCCGAGCCTTCTGTGGAAGAGCTCTGGACAGATATCTACGCCGAGGCCTGACAGATGCCGCATTTCGAAATTCACGTCAGTGACGTCGAACAGGCCAAGGCGTTCTATACCGGCCTATTCGACTGGGCGTTCACACCAATGCCCGGCGGCGAAGAAGTCGGCTATCATCTGATCAGTGGCGACCAGATCGGCGGCAGCCTAGGGCTGACCGGTGGCCTGATGCAGCGCCATGGCGAAGCGCCCGCTGCCGGTAGCCCGGTGCGCGGCGGCACCATGACCTTTGAGGTCGGAGATTGCGACGAACGCTATGCGTGGGCATTGGCAAATGGCGGCGCCGAAGCGCTGCCGCCGACCGATTATCCTGGCATAGGCCGCTGCGCCTATGTGGAAGATGGACAAGGAAACATCGTCGGGATGATTACCCCGGCCCCGTAAGGAAACTGAGACATGGCAACCGAAATTCTCATGCCCGCCCTTTCGCCCACGATGGAAGAGGGCACGCTGGCCAAGTGGCTGGTCAAAGAAGGCGACACCGTATCCTCGGGCGATATCATGGCCGAGATTGAAACCGACAAGGCTACGATGGAGTTCGAGGCCGTTGACGAAGGCATCGTCGGCAAAATTCTGATCGCGGAAGGTACCGAAGGGGTCAAGGTGAACACACCTATCGCGGTCCTCGTGGAAGAAGGCGAGGACGCCTCTGCCCTGCCCACGGCTGCGCCCGCAGCCGCAGCGGTGGCTGAGGCCGCCCCTGCGGCGGTTGAGGCCCCCGCTCCTGCCGCTGCCCCTGCTGCACCGATGGTCGATCTATCCCCGGACTGGCCTGCGGACGCCGAGATGAAATCCGAAACCGTTCGCGAAGCCCTGCGCGACGCGATGGCCGAAGAAATGCGCGGCGATGAAGACGTCTACCTGATGGGCGAAGAGGTCGCCGAATACCAGGGGGCATACAAGATCAGCCAAGGCCTGCTAGACGAATTCGGCAGCAAGCGCGTGATCGACACGCCCATCACCGAACACGGTTTTGCCGGGATCGCAGTTGGTTCGGCCTTTGGTGGGTTGAAGCCGATTGTCGAGTTCATGACCTTTAACTTCGCCATGCAGGCGATTGACCAAATCATCAACTCTGCTGCCAAAACGCTTTATATGTCCGGCGGTCAAATGGGTTGCCCCATCGTGTTCCGGGGGCCCAACGGTGCTGCCGCCCGCGTGGCCGCACAGCATTCTCAGGACTATGCCGCCTGGTACATGCAGATCCCCGGTCTGAAAGTGGTCATGCCCTACTCGGCTGCTGATGCAAAAGGGTTGCTGAAATCGGCGATCCGCGACCCCAACCCGGTGATCTTCCTTGAAAACGAGATCCTTTACGGACGCTCTTTCGATGTCCCGCAAGTGGATGATCTGACCATCCCGCTGGGCAAGGCGCGCATCTGGCGCGAAGGCTCGGACGTGACCATCGTGAGCTTTGGCATCGGCATGCAATACGCGCTGGAAGCCGCTGACAAGCTGGCCGAGGAAGGTATCAGCGCCGAGGTGATCGACCTGCGCACTATCCGCCCGATGGACACCGGCGCGATCATTAACTCGGTGATGAAAACCAACCGTCTGGTGACAGTCGAAGAAGGCTGGCCGCAAGGCTCGGTCGGCAGCTATATCAGTTCGGTGGTGATGCAAGAGGCGTTCGACTATCTGGACGCTCCGGTCATCAACTGCACCGGCAAGGACGTTCCGATGCCTTATGCAGCGAACCTCGAAAAACTGGCACTGATCACCACCGATGAGGTGATCGCAGCCGTCAAACAAGTGACCTACCGGTAAGGAGCGACACAGATGCCCACAGAAATTCTGATGCCCGCCCTTTCCCCCACGATGGAGGAAGGCACCCTTACCAAATGGCTGGTGAAAGAGGGCGACACGGTGTCGTCCGGCGACCTGCTGGCCGAAATTGAAACCGACAAAGCGACGATGGAATTCGAGGCCGTAGACGAAGGCACCATCGGCAAGATCCTGATCCCCGAGGGCACCGAAGGAGTCAAGGTCAACACCGCCATCGCAGTTCTGCTGGAAGATGGCGAAAGCGCTGACGACATCAGCGCGGCAGCTACCGCAGCCCCCGCGGCTGCTCCGGCAGCCGCCGCGGGTAACGAGGCCGCCTCTGGGGCGTCCGAGGCACCTGCCCCTGCTCCGGCGGCACCGGCCAAAGCCGACGGTGGCCGTATCTTCGCCTCGCCGCTGGCCCGTCGTATCGCTGCGCAAAAGGGTCTTGATCTGGCGCAGATCACCGGTTCGGGACCGCATGGCCGTATCGTCAAAGTAGATGTGGAAGGCGCTACAGCCACCGCGCCTGCTCCGGCCCCTGCACCTGCAGCAGCGGCTCCGGCAGCGGCAGCCCCGGCTGGCCCGTCGGCGGATGCCGTGGCAAAAATGTACGAAACCCGCGATTACGAAGAAATCAAGCTGGACGGGATGCGCAAAACCATTGCCGCGCGCCTGTCCGAGGCCAAGCAGACCATCCCGCATTTCTACCTGCGTCGCGATATTAAGCTGGATGCGCTGCTCAAGTTCCGCAGCCAGTTGAACAAACAGCTTGAAGGCCGTGGCGTGAAGCTGAGCGTCAACGACTTCATCATCAAGGCTGTCGCAAACGCGTTGCAGCAGGTTCCGGCCTGCAACGCGGTCTGGGCCGGTGACCGGGTGCTGCAACTGAAACCCTCGGACGTGGCCGTGGCTGTCGCTATCGAGGGCGGTCTGTTCACCCCGGTTCTACAGGATGCCGACACCAAGTCGCTGTCCGCGTTGTCGACCGAGATGAAAGACCTTGCCGGTCGCGCTCGTGAACGCAAACTGGCACCGCATGAATATCAGGGCGGCACATTCGCAATCTCGAATCTGGGCATGTTTGGCATCGACAATTTCGACGCCATCGTGAACCCGCCGCACGCTGGCATTCTTGCAGTGGGTACAGGCGTCAAAAAACCAGTTGTAGGCGATGACGGAGAGCTGACCGTTGCAACAGTGATGTCCGTAACGATGTCCGTGGACCACCGCGTGATCGACGGAGCGCTTGGCGCGGAACTGCTGCAAGCCATTGTCGAAAACCTTGAGAACCCCATGGTCATGCTGGCCTAACACCAAGAGAAACCGCAACAGCCGCGCCCGCACGTTCTGGCGCGGCTTTTTCGTGTCTGGCCGGGAAGTGAGGAAACGTGATCCGGCCAACTGTTGTTTGAGCACGCGCGGGGCGTCAAGTTGTTTGCAAATCAGACACGGATGCAAAGGTGCCCCATGACCTCCACACGGCTTACTCGGACAGGTTTGATTTTGTTGATGCTGGCTGCAATTGCACCTGCGGATGCCTATGCCAAGCCCAACAGCTATCCAGGTGAAAACTCGAAGTTCAATTCCAAAAGCGCGGTCTCCAAATGGGAAGCCGAGCGCAACAAACGGATTGAAGAGCGAAAGAAACGGCGGGAAGAAAAGCGGCTCAAGCGGTTGAACGAAAAGAACAACCGCCCGAACTGAGTGTGAGTTACTGATCTTTGCCCAGCATGTGGTCCATTGAAATTGCAGGCTGATCACAACCTGCTTCGCCGACAATCTTTGCAGGAATGCCCGCAACGGTTTTGCACGCAGGCACGGCCTGCAAGACAACCGATCCGGCAGCAATTCGGCTGCAATGACCCACTTCAATATTGCCGAGCACCTTGGCACCTGCACCGATCAGAACACCGTCACCAATTTTCGGATGGCGCTGTTCTTCTTCCTTGCCGGTCCCGCCAAGCGTGACGGAATGCAGCATCGACACATTGTCACCGACAACCGCAGTTTCGCCGATTACGATGGAATGGGCGTGATCAATCATGATCCCTTTGCCTATTTTCGCGGCCGGGTGGATATCAATCCCGAAAATCTCGGATGAACGCATCTGGAAGAAATACGCCAGATCGTAGCGCTTCTTTTGCCATAGCCAATGCGCCACGCGATAGGCTTGCATTGCCTGATAGCCCTTAAAGTACAGAATCGGCTGCAGCAGGCGATGGCAAGCCGGGTCGCGCTCGTACACAGCCATCAAGTCGGCACGGGCCGCCTCGATCAGCGAGTGATCATCCGCATAAGCTTCGTCCACGATCTCTCGTAATACCATCATGGACATTTCATTCGAGCACAGCTTGGCCGATACCCGGTAGGACAATGCCCTATCTAGACTGCGGTGGTGCAGAATACAGGCGTGCACCAACCCGCCCATCAACGGCTCATTCTCAACGGCCAATTGAGCTTCGGTCGTGATGCGATCCCAGACGGGGTCGACGGGTGTAACGTGACTGCGCGTTTCCAACATGGCTTTTGATCCTTTGCTGCGCCTAGAATGCCATTTAGAGGCAAAAACGCCAAACGCAAACCCGTGATCAGCAGGATAACGAAAATGAATGCTTCTTTGATGGCCGAATTCGAGGCCCGAATACGCAGTCGTTTAGCGGAACTTGCTGACAATTCGGAAGCAGGAAAGAAGGCGCAAGCCATTGTTGAACTGGACCAACAAGCCATAGGGCGCCTTAGCAGGATGGACGCGTTGCAGAACCAGGCAATGGCCAAGGCTCAGCAAGCCAACAGGGACGTCGAAATGAACAGATTAAAGGCGGCATTGCTTAGGATCGACGAGGGAGAATACGGATTCTGCGAAGACTGCGGTGAAGAGATCCCAATTGGTCGCCTGAACTTGGATCATGCGGCCACCAAGTGCGTTAGCTGCGCATCCGGGTGAGCCGTTTACTTGGTTATTTTTGCATTCTCACCACTCTGTCGGTGATTTTGCCTCGCTCACCATACAGGCGAAATGGCGATGTCGTGTCGCAGGCGGCGCCTTTTGTTGCTCGCGTCGCCTGAGAAGGCTTCTAAGAAGAAGGCTAATTACTTAGCCATCTAACCTACCGTAAGAAATGCTTGCAGACCGGGACCATAGCTGGCCGAAACCTGTGCCACCTGGACTGTGTAGGAACCGGACACACCGTCGGCGAGTTTTGCAGCCGACGTATATGTCCAGCGGGAAATTTGAACCAATTCCTCACGCACCAATGACCCTTCGGCCCAAATCTGTATCAGATAAGCTTCGGACTCTTCGCCCAACGGGACGTCGATTCCGGCCCAGTCGTCACCATCAACTCGGGTTCGACGCACCCACGAAAGCGTATCACCCGCCCCTGATCTACGAACACACAGATGCGCCGGGGCGTAAGGGCGCTGAGCAGCCTCATCTGACTGGTCCAAATTGATTGTTAGTGCATCGTCGGCCTGTA